>JABJFP010000148.1 GCA_018662715.1 Methanobacteriota archaeon
CCTCAATGGTTCGGGTAACGGCCTCGATTCCATTGTGCTTGAGTGCCGTTAGGATCTTCTCGGAAACGGTTGCTTGCAATTCATTTCCTTGTTGCCAACGCTCTCTGTGGCTCTCTTTGACCGATGTTCTTCGCTTCCATCCGCGATTAAATGAACGAGGATTTGACCTATCTTGAGCCATTAAAAAAGCACAGAGTGAAGCAGCGCCATCGCCCACAAGGCTCCATTTGCCACCATGACCCGAATGAGATGCTGGCATAACCAGATGTCCTGAGTCTTCAACTCCGAGCCGTAGTGGCATTGAATCGCTGTGAATCAATCCGTCGGTGTGGCGTAATCCAACCGAAAGCCAACGGTCTCCAACAGCCGTTTCAAGGCATATTGTGTCAGGATGGAATTGTGAAACGAACCCGGTTAATGCAACGTCAGACTCAATACTCGCTGCAAAACGCCATGCTCCTTGTTCCTGCCCCGCTTCGATGAGCATTGCAGCCATGGCGTCTCCGTCAATCACTTTGTAACCTCCATCGGTTGCCTCAATCAGTAAACACCGGTCACCGTCGCCATCCAACGCAGCTCCAACAAGGGTTCCAGCCTCGGCTGAGTTCAGACTTGAAAGGAGCGCATGTGGAGATGAAGCCGCTTCTTCAACCGTCCATGTTTGAGTTGGAGAGAAATCACCGGCACCACAATTTGCATTGAGGGCAATTGCATTCGCACTTACTTCCCGAGTTTCAATACCACGCATTGTGAGAAAGTTTGCGAGCCATGAGGCTCCGGCGCCATGAGCGCAATCAAGATAGAAGGGTGAAGCGATTCTTCCGTTTTGAACCGAAGCGCTACACCCCCCAAAGACACCTTCAAAATCAGCCCAGCGTCGTTCAAGCCACGTTTGGTGGAAGGTTTCAGCCCAATTGTGAGCCATCCTAAGCGCGGGTTCACTGAGTCGCATTTGTTCATCCAAGTTGACCTCCCGCTCCTCACTTGCAAGTGCAAACAAGGTTCGACTGATCTCCTGTTCCTGCAGCGGAGTGGTCTTGAAACCATGAGCGTCGAAGACCTTGATTCCAGAATCTGAAACAGGATTGTGACTTGCGGTGATCATGCAACCCATTCTCGCGTTGTTGTGCAGAACTGCAGCGTGAAGTGTTGGAGTAGCACATAATCCAATGTGAATCACTTCACTCCCACTGAGTTGGAGGCCAAGCGTAAGCGCCTCAACGATAGCCTCGTTATGAGGTCTATCGTCCCACCCAACGACTACAGTTTGCCCGTTCCCGGGGAATAGAGACTGAACGTGACTCAATGCTTCGCCCAAAACTCGCATCAGAGAAAGATGGAGCGTTCTATGCTCGGTAAGAGCCAAAATTGCATCTTCTTCATCCAGATGTTCAAGCGAGGTTTCTCCCCGAATTCCATCGGTTCCAAAATAAGAAAATGTCATGCGAACCACCTCAGCGATGTTCAACGTCAGAGCCGTGGATTCCGGTAACGGTTACGTTAGGCCATACCACATTGTTACAGCCCAAGACGACACCTGGGTTGGTGACACTGTTGCATCCAAGAGCACATCCCTCTCCCAACACTGCGCCAAATTTCCTCAAACCGCTACCAATTCTCTTTCCGTCAATACGAACATGGACTTCCTTTCCATCGTTTCGTAGATTGCTCAGTTTTGTCCCAGCGCCAAGATTGACATTTGCCCCAAGAATTGAATCTCCAACATAGTTGAAGTGCGGTGCTTTCGCACCCGGTAGCAAGATGGAATGCTTTGTTTCGGTTGAGTGGCCGACAACTGCTCCAGTGCATATCCATGAATACTCACGAACGTAAGCCCCACTACGAACCACTGCATGAGGTCCAATATAGCACGGGCCAATGATGTAAGCACCGGCCTCAACCGTTGCGGTAGCATCGATGATGATTCCTTCACCTGCGGTAAAGAATCCCGGATTGTCACAAGCGATGGTTCCAGAAAGTTGGTTCATTTGGAATTTAATTCCCATTGAATGAGCCGGGTCAAGAATCCGCCAAGCGGGTTCGTCAATTGGAAACTGAGGGACTGCTCCGTCCTCAGTACCCTTGAAGGATGGAAACAATGCATCCGGTTGTGTTGAGGATGGCCAGTTCATGTGTTGGGGCAGGAAGCCCCTCGGCATGAATGTGGTGCTTCATCAG
>JABJFP010000149.1 GCA_018662715.1 Methanobacteriota archaeon
GAATCAAAGATGCAGCATGTTGTAGCCGATAAGGTTCTAGTCACAGTTGGCAGAAAACCTTCCTCAACTGGCCTTGAAGCCACAGGTGTTGCACTTGATGAACGTGGATTTGTCAAGGTCAACGACCGCTGCGAAACCAACATGAAAGGTGTTTACGCAATCGGAGACTTGTGCAATCTCGGAGAAATGCTCGCCCACGTCGCTTCCTTCCAGGGAGAAATGGTAGCTGAACTTATTGCAGGACATCGTCGTGCATATGACCCGGTTGCTGTCCCTGCAATTGTGTTCACTGAACCTGAAATTGTTTCGGTTGGACTCTCTCCAGACCAAGCAAAGGAAGCAGGCCACCCCATCATCACCGGAAAGTTCCCGCTTGGAGCCAACGGCCGAGCATTAACGCAAGAGGCTGAGAAATCAGCAGGTTTCATCCGCGTTGTTGCCCGTGAAGACGACCATCGCATCTTGGGAATCCAAGGTGTGGGAACTCATATCAGTGAGTTGGTTGGAGAATGGACGCTTGCTCTTGAGATGGGTGCTGTCCTGGAAGACATCGCACATACCATTCATGCTCACCCCACCATGACCGAGATGACCCACGAAGGAGTGCTTGACACCCTGGGTCATGCTATTCACAAGATGTGAAGTGACTCATCGGATTCAAATTCCATTCAAAAGAGCGTTGATATCGTTCCGGATTCCATTCAGGTCCCAATCATCACTTGTCCAACGGACACGTTGCATCCCCTCTCGGTCAACAAGTACAATTCCATCTGTATGCTCAACGTCGTAGTAGACTGTATGCCCTCGACCTTGAACGGATGTACTGTTGTTGCTTTCGAGTAAAGTAACGGTAATGCCAAAGTCATTCCAAACCTGTTCAATTACGGACAGATTCTCATCATTAAGGAAGGGTACGGTAACCATTGGCCATGATGTGTTGAACGCTGTCATGTAGTCAGTCAATGCGACTTGGTCGTCTCGCCAAGGATCTACTGTGATTGAAACGAATTCCAAATCCTTCCCGATGTAATCGCTAAACTCCTCATATAATGCTGAAAGGTCTTGAGTTTGAGTTGGACAAACATCCCAACAGTTGGTAAGCATAAATTGGACCACTGTCACAGATTCACTCCAATTCTCAGAGCCGTATGTGTATCCGTCATGGTCGTGCAATGAAAACGTATCATATCCAATTGGGACGATGTCTTCACCGTCAAAAACATCGGGCTCAACAGCCGTACATCCACTTAGCATCATCAACGAAACCAAAACACAGCTGAGGCTGTATGGTTTCATTCAATCCCCTCAATCACGGACCCTTAACATGAAGCCTGCTCCAAGGAGTGTGACCCATAGCCAAGAGAAGTCCCAAAAGACATCGCTTATGGTTGAAGCCTCATCCTCGAAATCCGGTGCATTGGTGTAGAGAACTTGAGCTCCAAAGCCCCCTGGACCGCCACCGCCAGGTCCTCCGCCGCCTCCGGGACCGCCGGCATCAGCATTGCTCATATCCGCTTCTCCATGATAGCAAAGTAGGAAGTACGGGAAACCAATCATTGGGACGGTTTGTGAATCCGTATCCACTACTGTTTTTGTGGAGGCGCTGATAGGCGTTGAAACATAGTAATAGGTCCCATCTGGGTACTCCGGAGTTGGGCCAAACCGACCGTTACACTGGTCCAAGTCCCCGAGGCCACTAACATAATTCCAATCATCGATTCCATTGTAACCTTGGTCTCCTCCCTCAGAAGAGCGTTCAACTTCGTAAGATGATTTCATAGGGACGACTTGCCCATTATCGTCCCAAGCGTACATTCCATAGATTGGATAACCATCAAATGCCCATCCGATTATGGGAGAGTGTTGTGTTGAGTCAAGGTCTGTATAATCATAATTCACGATAGTCTCGTCATTTGGATCATCCCAAAACTGGCACATCGCATCGTAGTGATAGTGTACACCTGAGGGGCCGTTGTGTGCCCCACAATAACCCAGGTCAATGGGCTGCCGGTCTTCATTGAAATAAAGGAATTCCAAGGCAACTGCATCCCCACCTGGCCCTTCTTCAGGACCAAAAATTGGTACCCCATTCACTGCAACCCCGACAGGACCACGATCTGGAGCACACTCATATGCTCCGTTTGAAGCTGGACAATTGGCGGATGAATGTCCACCATTGGTATCGTTTACTGGCTCAAGAGCGATGGTAAAGGATTCACTTTGCTCGTCAGCATTTGCTGCAAATGCTGAGAGCCAGTTGTGGTTTGGAATAGCATTGGAGTTGATTTGCATCGTCGTGGATGTAAAGGATAACGAAACCTCGCATTGGAACCAAGGCCCTGAACCTCCTCCACCACCTTCTTGTCCATCACCACGTGTATTCGCCGTGTAACTATTTCCGTCCCCATTGAGGTCCTTAGCCCATGCACCTTGTCCATCGAGACAAAGGAATGAGTCTTCATGCGACCAATCAGGTATTGGGCATCCATCTGTACCCACAGCAGTCCCAGCAGGCGTATTGGGGCACTGGTCTGCTGCGTCGTTAACGGTATCACCGTCACTATCACGTTGAGAAGGTGAACATCCGGTGGCATCAGCAGCCTCGTTTGCAGGGGTTGCGGGACAGAGGTCAGCAGCATTGTTCACACCGTCATTGTCGTCGTCCAATTGGCTTTGTGAGCATCCGTTGGCGTCAACTGATTCATTCGGCATTGTGTTCGGACAGGCATCCATGTCATTCATGATTCCATCTTCGTCATCATCGGTCTCAGAGTCTGAACATCCAGTTGAATAGACGGGCTCCCCTTCGGGAGTTGAAGGACATTGATCTGCGTCATCAAGAACTGCGTCACCATCAGCATCCCCTACAGGCTCAGGAGGCATAGGTAACACAACCCTGACAGTGAGGTCTGTTTGATTAAAAATTCCACATTCGGAAATAATATCTCCTTCAGTATTGTGTGAC
>JABJFP010000293.1 GCA_018662715.1 Methanobacteriota archaeon
CGGAGCCTCTTTGGCATTTTTTTGTATATCTATTTTTTTATCTGATTTGGGGACTGTTCCTAATTCTTCGACTTCTACGATTACACCTTCTTCTTCATACGCCTCGGTAAAGAGACGTCTCATGATAGCAAGTGAACAACATACTACCAAAAGTATAAATAAATATTTTTGATGCTTATTCATATATACTAAATTAAGAAATTAATACGGCTTGCAATCTAAAAATTCTTTCATTTTGATATCCTCCTTAATGTTGACAATAGTTCTGTAAAATGTTCGTCTATTGTTGGGATGATTTTTGTCTCGCCTCCTCTTTAGGGGTTGCCACCACATAGGACTCTCCCATGTCATATACCGACATTCAACAATAGCACCATCTTCAAACCAGGCTTCATCGGGTATTCTATTCTGAGGAATCTCACTCTCAAAATACATCTTCCCCCTTTCCTGTACATATAATCGCCACGCCATGGCACCGGGTTTACACCCAGGAGTTTCTCGTGAAGGTTCCCTCTTCATGAGAAAGTCCACTGTATTCTTCTCCAACGGTTTCCACTTAAACATAGTCTCGTGAGTTCCGAGACGTATAGGATCGTAGACGGGAGTAAAGACAAGACCATCGATCTTCTGTTGAACAGTTGGTAAATATTCATCCATGAAAACTTGAAAGTCATTCATCATATGGAATGTTTTCATCTTTAGACGGTATTTATCTGACTTCATGTAAATGATAAACTTCATCATTTCCTCAGCTGCCAATAGTCTCTCATCCAGATTTTGATGTGCCACGAGTATTCCATTAACCAAAACTGAGTCATACACCATGAGTGTATTTTCATACAACTCCCCATCTAAAATGGTTCCCTCGTAAGCCTTTTTATTGAAGTTTATCTTAACTTCAATCATATCAAAAGACCTATTTACAAATACACATCTCGGTTTACCCTCAAATGTAGTAGCAACCATCATGTATCTTTCACCATCAGTCTTTTCACATACAACATATTCCGCACCTTTCAATATAGGGAAATGTTTACGTTCAATTGAGATTGGTTGTGGACCCGGAAAATAATCCTTGCTTCCCCAAACATGATGAATGAATTTTACAACATGTTCGTGAAATGGAGACGACATACTTTTTATAAACTTTTAAACTTTAATTTGTTTTAACTCCAGCTGCACCCAAAATATTACTTAAGCATTCATGTGCGTAAGTCATCGTCAACTTAGATGCTGTAAATGCATATATTTTGTTTCCATCTTCCATCAATCTGTCAAACATGTTAGCGGCATATATCTTCTTACTTTTCTTATTTACACTCTTTGTCATCATAACCCATGTACGAGCATTTGTCTTTTTAACTTTGTAAATATCTTTTTGTACTTTTTGTGCAATCTCTGTATCAAAATTGAGTCCCATTTGTGACACAGGTTCGGAGGATCCTTCTCGTACTTTCTTTTTGAAAAGATCCCAATCTATACCATCTACCACACCCGGAAATACTAGAACTGATGTATTATCATGTGGTTGAAATAACTGCTTAATTGATTCATCGTCTACGTTAATTCCAAAATCAATGAAAAAAATACGATCACATTTAGATATACAATTTTTAATCATGTTAGCCTTTTCAAATGGGTCATCATTTACGTATAAAATTTCATTTTGGTGAGAGCCCTGAATGCAGTGAATATTCATCTTCAAAATCGTGTGGAGTGTTTTAACCGAGCACGATTTTGAGCGAGTTGTAATAATTGTACAAAACTTCATATTAAAATTATTAAGTGTCTAAGCCTTAAGCCTGTCATTGATACAACCCATGAAGGGTAAATTACCTACATGTCCAAGAGTTGTATGTATATCCGCCCATATCTTTCCATCACACTGCTGCCAACGGCGACAGAATGCATAATCTTCCGAGAGATACCTCTTTGATTTGGGATCTATCATACAATCAAAGCATGCATGGTAGTCATCAAAGTCTCTATTTTGATGATCATTTTTGCACCAAAGTTCTGGAAACTTATCTTCTAATATATTGAATACACCCCTTTTAATGCACATAAAACCCGTGGGTCCATCCATAATCGGAATGAAGCCATTTTCTACGGCAATTCTTTGTGCACCAAAGTTAACAACTAGACTAGAAGAAAGCATAGCCATATTGCGTTCATCTCCATTTTTCACAGCATTTGCTGCTTGATCCCACATAACAACTTTCTTTGGGTAGCATGCGACACTGATATCATGACCAGATTTGATAAGCCGTAATACAGATTCGGGTTCAAAGTCAACATCCGCATCAATAAACATGAAATAATCACAATCTGTTTTTTGCATAAACCGCCCAACCGCTACATTTCTGGCACGATGAACGAGAGATTCATTTTCAGTTGTATCCAAGAATAGTTGAATATTCTCTTTTACAAGTAGCAATTGAAGCTTAATTATACTAGTCATATATTTCTCTAAACAAAGACCTCCATAACATGGAGTCGAAAGAAATAACTTAGTCATGTTTAGTATACATGACCTTTAACCTCTAAGTGTTTTTTCACAATATTCTCAATTTTGTTTAGTGTTGGTAC
>JABJFP010000150.1 GCA_018662715.1 Methanobacteriota archaeon
ACATTCTTGTGTCAAGTCAAGAGGATATTCGGTATCATCTACGACAATAGCAAACGACCATGGATGCAGGGTCGCATCCTGTCCCAGCGATGTAAAGTCCAGTAAACGCTCAGCCTTACACAATTCAACTTCGTAAGCCACCGGCGTACCGGGGCCGTTTGGAATGTGTGAATATTGAATTGGATAGGGGATGCTCATTCCATCATCGTTCGGGGCGACCGTAGTGTCCTCTACCTCAAAGAATCGGCTCATCTTGAGGTTGGTAAAGAACTCAGCACTTCCTTCTATGGCTGAATCGGTTGGAGTAAGCTTCACGGCTAGATTTGCTGCAAGAGTGAGGTCTGGGTCGGCCTTTGTAGATTGAACTTTAAAAGAGAAAGTGGTCGTACGTCCTTGCTCAAGATTTAGCGTTTCAGGCGCACCACCCACAATGACCCAGTCCGTTGATGGAGTTGCAAGACCTCCTTTGAGGAGTGAATATGTTACATTGACTTCAACATCGCTGTTCCCGGTATTTGTCAACTCAACATTCCAATGTCGATCCCATGTTGCGTGATAATACATCTCAGTAGGCCAGTTATTTGCTTCCACCATGAATAGCGGAGCGACGACCAAATTGAAGGTATGAGTGCCTAGTTCTTCGTAAGTGACAGGTTTCAAAACACGAATGGTTACTGGGTATAGCGAACCATTCTGTAAGTTGTCATCGCCTCCAACAGAGGGAACTGAGATATCGACTGTGCCCGAATAAAGTTCATCAATATCAAGATTCAAAGAGAAGTTTGCGTCAGTGACAACCCAGTCACCGTTAACCTTCGTTTCCACAATCACGTCTTCTTCCAAATTACCGTTATTTGTAATGCTAAAGTCAACGGTTTCCACTGTACCTGGAATAACACCAATGCTCTCCACAGTGCTAATTGCCATGCCGTGGTTTTCGGTCATATTTCCTATGATTTCAGCAGATACTAAGAGGCCAGATTCGGGATTTGAAACCCAAACTATGGCCTTGTAGATCTCATCTGCACGAGCGTCTTCAGATGGAGTGAGTCGGACTTTGATGGTTTCAGCATAACCTGCGCCAATTGAAAGGGTCGCAGGGGTTTCCATGGTGTAGGTGATTTCTCCGGCGTCTGCATCATCAATCCAAACCGTGAAGTCCGCAGGGGTGTTTCCAACATTGTTCACTGTGATTCGTGTAGAGAGCGATTCACCAACTGTGAGGTTGACTTTTTGAGTCGGCGGGCTAAGTGCAGCGTTGACCTTTTCGCCAACGAGAATGGGCAGATCATAATGAGTAATAATTGCCTGAGTCCCGAGTTCTTCTACTCGAATTCTTAGGTTCTCAATACTTTGGGCAGGGGCCAGAGGGTCGGTGGTTACAACAACGATGTAATCGCTGATATGAAGGTTCCCGACAGTGGGGTGATCTGCTACATTTGCTGGCACTTGTAGAAGTGTGGTCGATACAAGAGATGAGGTGTTTGAAAACGAAGCAACCCAATTTTCTGGCAGCGTATCCTCCATGACCAAGCGATAAGAGGTCATGTTGTTTCCAGAGTTGGCAAGAGAGAGATTGAACTGAGTCATTTCGCCAACAACAGCATTGAGAGGGTCACCGGCATATCCATTTGCTCCAAGCACTGGAGGGACATTCAGAGTAAGAATTTGAGTAATTGCAGAAGGAATCACGTTTGACCCTAGATGGACGGCGCCTAGGGTGGGAGTGGCTGTAATGGGGACCTTCAGTTGACCCGACACCGGATAGTCATCAGCTGGCCCTTGAATGGTTAGTTTCGTTGATTCCGTATCCCCAAGCGACATAGCAGGGAACGAAGTTGTTGTTAGGCCGACGGCCCACCGTGCGGCTTCGTCAAATCCTCCTGAAGAATCCGAAGTAAACACTTTGGCACCAAGAGAAAGGGTGGCATCCACTTCTTCAGACAAATCATTTACAAGATTGTGGCGAACCTCTACCTCAAGGTCAAGAATTTCTTCTAACCCAGTCCCTGCACGTGCGGCCAGGACTTGTTCAACGGTCATATCGATTGGCTCAGAAGGAAGACCTGGGTCTACAATGATGACCGGCAGTATTTCGATTGGGGTTGAGCCCATACTCGGGAGTCCGCCTAACGTTGACTGGGCTTGTATGTAAACTCCCATTGAGTCGCCTGCACGATTGTGCTCGGAAGGAACAAGTGGATTCTTGATGGTCGGTGGCTTAACCCCTAGAGACAGACTTACAGT
>JABJFP010000151.1 GCA_018662715.1 Methanobacteriota archaeon
CTCGCGACTCCCCAGGTTGAAGTGTAATGGAAAACAATTCGTTCCCATTTGCATCGTGAAGTGATGGTGAACCTCCCCACGAAGGAGCAGTCCATTGCAGCGAAGTGGTGGTTTCCGGAGCGTTCCCTAAATTCTCTACCATAAACCAAGCCTTTGCTACAGTGTTTGGTCTTCCTTGACCCATCGTCTCATTCACTCCGGAAGGTCCGGCTAAATCCAAGCCACGCGTTCGGAACACTTCAACCGGAAGGCGGTAAGTGGAATTGATTGTTGAATCGCTGTCAAGCAGGAGGGTCAGGTCAACATACCCAGACTCGTCACCCAGCGCAGTTGAGGGTAACACAGCCGCAAAAGAAACGGTATAAGGCTGGTCAGGAATAAGTTCAGGGTTCAAGTTCTGACCGTTCGTAGGGGAAAATGACCAACCGTTCGGAAGCGAACTTGTGTCGTAGTCGAGTGTCCATGATGCTGTTTGCGACCCTATTGACGTTAATTCAATCTCTATGGTTTGTGATGCACCTGGATTAATTCTGGGCGTAGTGAGAGGGCCGTCGATCCGAGCGACATAGGGTTCTACAACCGTGTAAGTCATGGTTTCTATGTTGTTATCTTCCCTGTGCTCGCTGATGTTTCCATTGATGTCAAGGACGAGCACAAATTCGTGAACTCCTAATTCTGCTACAAATTGAGCTGTAAATGTAAGAGGGCCACCTTCGCCGGAAGGTGACACAGGTTCACTGTTTGTGAACCGCACCCTTTCCAATTCCACTCCGTTTTGATAAAGGGCGGCGTCTAGGTCGTCATCTGCTTCTCCAGTTCCAATGTTTGAGAACTGGCCGGTAACAGTGACGGTATCGCCGGGGTCTGCTTGCGCAGGAGTGAAGGAAATCCCCCGGTTATCTGCTGAAGGGGCAAAGTCTGGGGCACGCTGTGATACCAAGGTGTCTCCGTAAAGAAGGTCAATATGTCCGTCTCCGTCAACATCTGCAGCGGCAGGCGCAGCCCACGTTCGGTGAGGCATGGTGAGTGAAGTGGACCACGCTTCATTGATGTCTGCTGAGGCACCTGTGTCTCCATCAAAGGCCCATAGTCTGCGGCCAAAGGCAACAACAATTTCATCCATTCCTTCGTCATCTATGTTCATGCTAATCGGGGGTGATACTCCGATTTCGTCATTATCATTCCCACTACCTCTTTGGAGGTCTCTGGTCCACTCAAGGACAGGATTTTCATCACTGATGTCTGTGCATCCAACCATACCCTTGCGGTTGAAACTAATCGTTGATTCTGAATACCATGTGACCCAACATAATCGGTCAGCAACATCGTCTTCATCTGTATCGAGTGCAAGTGGTTGGGCGTCTGCGTAACCGTTTTGTGCACGGAAGTTGAACAATTCCTCGGTTGAAGTGATTTCCATTCCGATAAAACGAGCTCCACTTCCTGAGGTTCTACCGTTAGCATCGGTCGGTACGGTGAGGATCATCTCGGGAGCATCATCCGTATCCAATTGGGTGATGACTGGACCTGGCAGGCGCAATCGTGGAGCATCTGAATCGGAATCTGTTCCCTGAACAGCAACACGTTCCCAATCAAGCGACCCTGTTTCTCCGTCAATCTGCCAGATCCACATATTACCGGACGTATCGTCAATCGTTGTCAACAGCACAGAGGTTGTGGAATCATCCAGTTGAGCCCATACCGGGTCTGAGGGATGAGTTCCTCTGTCAAGGGTAACACTCCAAACGGCTTCAGATGGTTGGGAGGCAGTGAGTGTGTATGCCTGTACTTTGACGACAGGATTGTTTTCTGGGTCATCAACAACTGCAAGAATTAATTCCGGTGTGCCGTCAAGTTGCAAATCGGCGAGGAGCGGTTGTGTGACCGCTTTGTGATCACTATTTGATGTCGCAAAGTGAGGTGAGGGGGAGCCAATTCGGACATCGGAATCGCTGTACGACCACAAAAGTTCGTTTGAGTGCCCAGAAGTCTGCCAGTTTGACTCTGTACATGTTAGGCGAGGTGACCATACATCAATGCTCAGAGCCCCGCTGGTGTCGTAAACGACAATGATTTCTTGGAAACCATCACCATCAATGTCATTGATAATTGGAGTTGAGCGGATGGCTTCAGTAGTTCCTAGGCTTGTTTTCCAAGCTATTTTCGCATCGTTTCCACTTATGATGTTGAGGAAACTCTCTCGAACCCCTCCGCTTATGGTGCTGGAAACAATGACTGGGGATAGAGTTCCGACACCACATCGCTCTTGGGCAGCATCGGTTGCAGTAATGCTCTGTGAAAAGTCGCCGAGGACAGAACCATAGGCGTCACTACCGTCTTCTTCGCCAGAATATACCTGCCAGTTTACCACAGGGTCAACAAGGCTAGCGAGTTCAGTGACATCAGATACATTCCCTTCTCCGGGACCACCGTCAGGGCTGTGGGTTGGCATGGAGAAGTTGTGCGTTGGAGTGTGACCGTATTGGCTCCATGGCTGCTCGTATGGGTCCCACGGGTCGCCAGTTGAGGTTGGTAATACTTCGTTTGATTCCGAAAGTGAATAATGGTTCAAGGCCGGTGAAATGACAACCGTTAGCATCAACAATGCCATGAGCAAACTTGCCCTTGCTGGGGCGTTCGCCGGACCTTGGCTCGCTGACATCATATATGACCGCCTTCGGGGGGTTGTTATGGGTTATGGCTCCTTGAACTGCTAAAACCCCTTTTACTCAATGTTTCAGGGATGCCATCAGGGGTAGCATTGATTCCATCTGTGGGACGAAGTTCCTGCCGCTTCAATTAAATAGGGGTCGTCGGTGGACAGAATGACTTCGGTCGCTTTCTCTCCTGAGGTAACCCCGGTGAAGGACGGATTAGTCTTTATGGCTTCCGTCTTTTTCTGTACCTCAGTGGAGTTCCACAAGAGGTGAAAAAATGTACAAAGTAGTAACCAAAGAAGACACTATCCGTATTCCTGCAGAATACATGCGAAAAGGCCAATCTTTGGACCAGCACATCGACCGCCTTTCCATGAGTGCCTTCGAAGGTCGCTTTGATGACCAAAATCGCTTCATCCTTGTTACAAACAACCACAAGACCATCGGGCGTGGACGAATCATTCACGGTGACGGAGCAATTTACCAGCGAGTTCAGTTTGACGCTGTTCTTTTCTGCATGGACGATTATGAAGTTGTTGAAGGAGCAGTCTCTGAAATCAATGAATTCGGAGCATTTGTTCGCATCGGCCCAATGGAAGCACTTCTTCACAAGTCCCAAATCATGGAAGATACCGTTGAAGCCAACATCGGTAAGGGGATGATTGAAGGGCGAAAAACCGGAAAGCAAATTGGTGTTGGATCATTCGTCCGAGCCCGAATTGTTTCTTTGTCACCAGATACCTCTGACCCACGACGCTCCAAGATTGGATTAACCAGCAAGCAACCCGGTTTGGGATGCCCTGAGTGGAAGAGAATCGACAAGAACAACGAAGGAAGTGATTGATGTGGCTAAGAATCCATTTGCATGTGGCGAATGCCATCTTGTCCTTGGCGATGGAATTGACCAGTGCCCACGTCACCCCTCTGCACCTGTATCCTCTGATTGGACTGGATACGTCATAATCATGCAACCAGGACGCTCAGAAATAGCCAAGCGTCTAAAGGTAGAATTACCGGGCCGATATGCTCTCAAAGTCAACATTCGATGAGGTGAACACCATGAACATTAACGAAAGAATAGAAAACAAACTCTTGAACCGAATTGAAATCTCCTTTAGTTGGAAACACGAAGGAAAAACAACCCCCTCTCGTAAGGACATCATGAATTTGGTTCGAACACTCGAGCCAGGTTCAAATCCTGAGTGGATCGTCGTCAAAAACTGTGAAACTCGATACGGGCAACCTTTGACCACAGGAACTGCTTACATCTACAACTCCCAAGAAGCAATGGCTGTAGAGCCAAGTTACATCAACAAGCGTCACGAACAATTTCGCTCTGGCTCATCAAAATCTGATGAATCCTCCAACGGAGGTGACCAGTGATGGGAGACGGTCCTAAATCCACTGCTAAGTGGTCAAAGTACAAGGTCGAAGACGGTAAGCTTGTTCGTGCAGAACACTGCCCTGAATGTGGGCCAGGTGTTTTCCTTGCAATCCACAAGGATCGCAAGTCGTGTGGTCGTTGCGGCTACACCGTCACCAACGAGTGAATGGTTCAATCTTCTTCTGTGACATTGGGAACTTGTCCCTCAAATGGACTATTTTTCCATGTCCCATCATTAAACAAAATCAAGGCTCCGCCTTTGACTGGTTCAATGTGGACTGGGATTTCTTCCCATTGATGACGTTCGTTGCGAGTTGCTGTAATGAGTAATTCCTCACGCCAACCTGCTACCCTCCACCCTTCCAGTATTGGGTCCCAAGATGCAAACTGAACCGGTCCGTTTAGCTTGAGCGTTCGAAGGAGCGTCCCTTCATGGACCCAGGTGAGTTCACCCCCCGTGGAACATATGAGTTCATGCAGGCCGTGTTTGAAATGGTGCTCAAGGGGTGCTTCGGGGCCAATTGCAATGAATTCCTCAAGTAAACTACCAGTAGTTGACGAGCGGCGTTGTATTCGCCCTCCTCGTGATGTTATGGTGAAGGTATCTCCATCAAGGTGAAGAGCGATGGTTTCGGAATCCCTTGGGCGCTTCTTTGGATAGTTCCAAGTTGGTTCTGCCATCCTCCATAATTCATCAGCCTCTGAAGTAAGGCCATAGATTCCTTTTCTCCACAAGGCAAACACAAGTGTATCCCCTTTTGCACCTAGGGCTAGGGGTTCGGAATTGAGAATGTGCGACCAAATGTTTCCGGCAGGGTGTTTGGCTTCCGCAACAGTACCTGTTGTTCTCAATTCTGCGCGTGGAGGTCCATCTTTAGGAGCGGAATCAAGAGGTATGCACCCCATTCTCGCCATCATGAGTTCACCATCGATCCAAGTGCAGTAGAGTCTGTTGTTTAGGACCGATGAATTGCTGATTTTCATCGGAAACGGTGTTGCATAAGGATATCGGGGTTTCAACTCGTCCCCCAAGAGAAGAACCTCACCATCCATCCCCAATATCAGAATTCCTCCATCGTATGAGTGGACTCGTGATGGAAGGAATGGAATTGCTGGAGGCAGACCTTCGTCCATAGACATAAGTTGGGCCTTTCATATGTGAAACCTTGTCCTCGGTGGGGTCAAATGTAGGTACTGGGTGCGAGTTGTATGGGCGCCGAAGATATTGCACTCATTGTCATCAATTGCTCTGATGTTGCGAGTCTTAACCAAGGTGAAGCCTTGAGAAAAATGCGGGATTGGGCTGATGGTCCAATCGTTGAGGGTCATCGCTCCTTTGCATCCAATGACGTGCGTATGTGGTATCTTCCTGAAGGTGTTCTTAGTCAAAATTATCTTGACCGTCGCTGGTTCAAAGCAACGGGTGAATCAGTAAGAGAAGCGATATTTCCCTCACGGCATTCAGCTGCCAGTGGCCAAGCATCATTGACCTTGCACCCGATTGGAATACCGCACCTGCCCGTCGGGGAATTGGGCCCGTATGGTGGGATTGGGGGGCAAGCCCCTCCTCCAAACAGCCGTCTTGCGGGATGGTGGAGGATGCTTCAAAACAGATGGACTGCGGATTCAGAATTATCTAGTTTCGATCTCTCTTTGGAGGTGACACATCATGGCCCTTATCTTGATGCGCCATCTCTCTTCATTGAAGTTGGTTCAACTGAAGCAACTTGGGGCCATGTGGGTGCTGCTCAACTCCTCGCGACCATCATTCACGATGGCTTGTTTGACCAATCAGTGAATGCCGCTTGGAACGAATCAGAGCACCGTGGAACTTTGGTCCTCGTCACCCTTGGTGGCGGCCATTATGCTCCTCGAGCAAACGTATTGGCGGGCTATGATGGAGTTTGGCTTGGCCATATGCTTGCAACATATGCACTACCCTTCGTAGAACAAGATGGCATACCAGGAGGTACTTGGGCCCAATCTATTGAAGAAGCGATTCGTTCGACGAAGCAGGCTTTCCCAGGTGGTTCAATTGCAGTTTACATGGATAAGAAGGCCTTCAAGGGCTGGCAGAGGCAAGCCATTCGGGATTACTTATCGGCAAACAACCTGCCATTGATGACATCAAAAACATTCATTGCCGCAATGGGCATCATTGAGAATTAAACACAAAGGGTCAAAGAGCGCCGTTGAGGAGGAATATGTATGGTCGGCTGGGTATCTCGCACAATTGTCGGTGCGACCGTCAGAATGCCCAAGTGGTTTGTGCGGTGGGTTAGCCGTCGCTATGTTGCAGGCCCAGAACTATCAGATGCGGTTGAGATCATGAAGCGCCTCTCTGGAGAGGGAACCTGTTTCACCATTGATGTATTAGGCGAAGAAATAACTTCAATGGATGAAGCTCAATTTTTTTATGATGAATATGTCCGTGTTATTGAAGCAATACATGCCGGCCAATTTGATGCGAACCTTAGCATCAAGCCAACTGCTTTTGGGTTGCTTATTGACCGAGATAAGGGAATGGACAACATCCGTAAACTTGTTGAATTGGCCTCGAAGAACGACATGTTTGTACGACTTGATATGGAAGACCACCGAGTCACAACAGACACCATTCAAGTTGTCAAAGACTTACATTCTGAGGGATTAACAAACGTTGGGACCGTAATTCAGGGGCGCCTTTTCCGTTCTCTTGCGGACATCTCGGATTTGGAACAAGAACTCGGCCCCCTGGCGGATTATCGCATCTGCAAAGGTATTTATTTGGAGCCAGATAAAATTTCATTCACTCAATACAGGGATATCGTTGACGCTACAAACAGTTGTATTGACCGAATGCTCGATGCTGGTGCTTACGTTGCGATTGCGAGTCATGATATTCCTGTTATTGAGTATACTAAATCAGCGCTAGAATCATTTGGAATGGGCCCAGGGAAAGAAGATCCACGACCAAACGCTGGCCATAGCCGTCGTCACAAAGGTCCCGGATATGAGTTTCAGATGCTTCTTGGTGTGCGCGGGCCCTTGAGGAGGAAACTTGCAAGTCAGGGTCATCGAACACGAATCTATATCCCATACGGCGAGAAATGGTATGAGTACAGTATCCGACGACTCAAAGAAAATCCAACGATTGGAACACAAGTTGCCAAGGCTTTTTTGATGCCGTGGACAAACCGTCCATAATCATCTACGAGGCTTTTTCTTCCGCTTGAATGAAGGCGTAACTCCACTCTTAATCTCGTCTTTGGGTCGGATTGGGTCTGGATTATGACCCAATTTTCCTTCCTTCCATGCTTGTCTTCGTTCCCGAGGTGTGCGCGGTGCGAAGTACTCAGGCTTCGGAGGCTCATGGAGGTACATACGTTTGATGTCTGGGGCGTGAACCGTTCCTCGTAGGGTTCGGCCAGAACCCGTGTGGATGGCTCGTATGCGCCATGTTTCTCCCTCATGTTCCATGAGGTGGGATGCAGTAAACGTTGTTTCTTGGGGGACGATGATGACTTCAGAAAATGACTCTTCTCCCCGAGTTAATGTCATTTTGACACGAACTTTATCGGTGCGAATAGCAGTAATTCGTTCAATGTCAGTTGCAATTGCATGCTCAGGTTGCTTTCCATCAGTGGTTTCAATTTGATGTACTCGCCAAAGCTTTTCATCCTCGTCAAAGACATCATTCAGAACAAATTCTTCGTCCGCATCGATAACCAAGACGATCCGGTGTGAATGTGGACCATCGGTCAGGATAAATGGAATGTTCTTTGCAGGTGGTGGTCGAAATTCAACGGTGTGGACATGGGAGCAGACTTGACATCGTACCAAGAAATCTGCTCCATCGCCTACTTTTTTCTCCTTGAGAATATCGTGGCCTTCGAGTTCATCACATGTAGGGCAATGCGTTGCATTGTCAAGAATCTCTTCCTCTTCTTCCCATTCATCCCCTTCTTCCACGGTAAGGCCCCAATTGACTCGCGTGGCCTCCACCGTTTGAACCCATCGTAAGCCAGCGGCAAGCGAGGCTTGAAATTAAACGGGCGAAAGGCATGGTCATGGGGGAGCAACAACCATCGCCGCAGCGTGACGAAATACTCACACATCTGCTCGCCCAAGACACGAATCAACCTAGAGATGAACCCGAAGTTGCCGCAAATATCGGTGAACAACTCAAGCACATGGGGTTGTCAACATGGTCGATCTCAATCCACCGAAGATTACGAGACGCCATAGGAGCCCTTGCTCCTGAACGTATCCTCGAAGTTGGAGGGGGAATTGGCCACCGAACGGCATGGCTTTACGACTTGTTCGACCGTCAAGAAAGTTCACCTTCACGATTTACTGTGGTGGAACAAGGGGCTAAATTTGGAGTGATTATTCACAGACTTATGACCCGCTACGAGGCAGATGAGTGGACGAATATCGTAGTCGGAGACCCCATTCAACTTGCTGCGGAACATGCAGCATGGTCCCTTGCAACCACAACAA
>JABJFP010000152.1 GCA_018662715.1 Methanobacteriota archaeon
CAAGGAACAAAAAATATCCGAACCACGTATCTCTGTGGTATTAAATGCAGCAGATGAAGAGATTTCTTCGTTAAATTCCGTCAACGGAGAAGACCGTGAAATCCTCATTGATCATCGAGAAATGAATTCAACGTTACCGTCTTATTTGGCGAGCCTCGGTTTCAAAACTCGAATTACACGCCTTCCTCACGGAGACCTCCGACTCTCCGAACGAATACTTATAGAACGGAAGACTGCGAGGGATTTAATGGCTTCAATAAAGGACGGTAGGCTCCTCAGCCAATGTCGAAGTTTACGAGCGAGTGCTTCTCGTCCGATGCTGCTGATCGAAACAGGAGGGGATGCAGGATACGGCCTTCATCCAAATGCCGTACTCGGAGCGTTGGCTCACATCACACTTGACATGGGAATCCCTGTGATGATGACAAAGGATGCCATGGAAACTGCCCATTTTGTATCGATTGCAGCCCAAAGGGAGCAGGACTTGCTCGAGTCTTTTCATGAGATGGTCAATTCTGAAACCACGACTGGCACGGAACTGAAATCCATCATGGAACAGGCAGCACGCGAGATTGACGCACTCCTCATCAAACCTGAAGCTTCTCACCCATGGTTGGAGAGTGCACAACAACAACTTGAGCGATGCTATGAGCACGCCCTCTCCCAACTCACCGGAGTGAAAGATGAGGAACGGGATGTGATGAACGCCTTCTCACCCCACCTTGGAGCATTGTTCACGGCAACGGAGGAGATACTCATCAAGGAAACTGGGTGCGGATCTGAGATCGCCAATCGGGTCCTTCAAATCTTGAAGGAAAACAGTAGCATCAAGAGCCAATGAGCCGGACACGAGTTCGCAATTGAGCGAAACGGTCTGGATAAAATCCTAGAGCGAATGCAACAATTTCGGAAAGGTGACACACGGGTACAATGGTATTCTTGCCTGTAACTCGACCTGCTTTGGATTGATACGAGTCCAAATTGACGTGCGAGATGGTGCAAGCACTCACGACGAGTTCAGCACCAGAATCAATCGCATCAGAGAGTACGGCTGCTGTCATGGAAAGAGAGGTATCTTCCAAACTTAGAACTGATGTTGAGCCAACACTCTGACATTTAGATTCATAGTCAATTGCATGACCGCCGAGAGCCTCGAAAAGTTGTTCCATGTATGTGGGCATGAACGGGTCGTCATTCCCACAGGCACCTTCTCGTTGCATGTCTGGCCCGTAATAAGCAGCCACATTCATTTTGAGAGGGTTCTTGACAGCATCTCGGATCTTATCAAGTCCAATCTCTTCTACAAGATAGTGTAGCAGATGCCACGACTTGGATTCTCCGGTATACTCAATGTTTGAGGTTCGAGCAACAAGGTTGTTGATTTGACTGGCGTAGACCGGGTCGCGGGCCATGTCTTGTGCGGTGTTGCACATGATTGCATGGCTGCTTGCACAGGTGGTCAAGACATCAAGTCCTTTGTCCTCGGCAAGAGCAAGGTTGCGCGCAACCAATGCGTCCTGAAGTTTAGGAGTGGCCTGCTTGATGATGTTTCCACCATCACTGCTTGAGCGAGGGAGTTCTACAAGTTGAATGTTCAAGGCTCTGCAGAGGGGTTGAATCATGTCTTCAATTTCAGATGCGCCCGCTCTAGCGACGTTTCCGGGATAGTATGTGATTTTCGCCATCATCTCACCTCAGAATCTTTGGTCAATCTCATTGAAGAGAGAGACTACTTCGTGGTAATTGTGAACCTTAGAGTTGATCATATTAGGTATACGTCCAAGCCCGGCAGGCGGAAGCAGAAGGGATTGGAGGCTTCGAATTGGAGGAGAACCATTCCGTGTAAATGCGAGGGCCATACGAGCAGAGACTCCGCTGAAGACGTTGCCCACGAGACCAAGAGGGCCGAGAACTTGGCGGTAAAGCGTCGTTTCGTTGACCTTACCGGTCCACTTGACACTTCGTCCGTACCACTTGACAAGCCGGCCATGTTTACCGGCGTACTTGGTTTGGTTGAGCAATTGCATTCGTGCTTCGTTGAGGCTGTGGGCTGCAAGGCGACCGTCTTCTCCAAAGCGCATCAAACTGGCATGGTCTGCTTCAGACCATACACCGTCTCTTTGCAAGAGCGAGTTCATGATGCTCCTGCGTTGTTCCTGACTGGTTCGTGGGTCCTTGGCACGCAACCATTGCTGGAAGTGAACGCCAGGACCTTCATAATGTGAATCGTGGGCTAATGTATCCGACATTGCTTGGATTAACTGGAAGGATTGAACATCGCCAGCAAGGTGAAGGTTCGTTGCTAGTGCTGGCTCCATGGTGCCAAGTGCTGCTCCAGATGGAAGACGTTCACCTTCACGTGGGTCTGTTCGCATCCATGGTTCTGCTCGGCTTCGATGGTTTTCGTAGCGCGAGGTATCAACGATGAGGTCTCTAACGACTGGGTGACCGGGAAGAGGTTCTACCCGAACCCGTCCTCCGTCGGAGGTGAGGTCAGCGATCATTGTTGAATCTGAAAGAGTGACACGACCGTTTACCCGAATACCGGTGGTTGGTGTCCCAGCACCGTTTCCTCTTCGGAACGCAAGACTTCCATCAACATCCTGTTGCATGGAGATGAGGAGGTCTTGGACCGTAGCATGACCGGGGACACTGCAAGTGAGCGTATCCCACCCGGATTCTGCTGCATCTGGGCAGTATCGGAACAATTCAAGCGTGATGGTCAATTCTTCACGAGCAATCTTGCCTGGTGTGAAATCACCTTCAACCGCATCGTCGTCATCACCGGACCCGTAAGCCTTCATTTCTTCAAGAAGTTCTACCTGAAGAGTACCTGATGAATCAACACACGCCAGCAGTGGAAGTGCTTCATTCACCCAAAGTTGCCAGGGAGCGTCAAAGTCTACGTCACATTCCTGCAGAGGGTGGGCTTCATGACCACCCAACGATGCAAGTTTACCGTTCCAATCGTGACCTGCCTTGCAGAATTCGTCGTAGGACGAATCACCGATGGCACAGATGGAAAAGTGAGTACTTGCAAGACCTGGACCGTTAGCATTGATTGCATTCCAAGCTGATTCGGCGTTGTCCGGCATCTCACCCTCGCCCCATGTAGAGGTGATGATCATCACTCGCTTCATTGAAGCCAGTGAGGCTGGGTCAAGTCCGTCCATATCAACCACTTTTGCCTCAAGGCCGTAGTTGCCTGCCATCTTGGCAGTTTTTTCAGCGAGGCCCGCTGCGTTACCAGTTTGTGAACCAAACAAGATGTTCAGTGTGCGGTCGCCTGCGAAGACTGCGTTAAGTTCGTCTGATGCCCCTGCGGCCGGCGCAACTGCGGCCACCGCTGCTGGAGCAACTTCTGCCACCGCTTCTGCTGCGACTTCAGTTACTGCGACACCATCACCAACGAGTTCGAACTTGATTACTTCTACCGGGCAGGCTTCTGCGGCCTCAAGAATAATGTCTCCAAGTTCGGCACCGAGCGTACCAGTAAGGGGCGATCCACCTTCGTTTCTATCGAATAAGCCGTCCGTACGAACTGCCGCAAGAATCATGGATGAATCATCGGTCACCTCGAAAACTTCCGGACAAATGTCCTGACATGCATCACAGGTGATACAATCCTCGTCAATCCATACTTTTGCGACAATTGCCATAGGAAGTCCCCTTGCTCACGCTCTGTGAGCAATCTTCCCACCCTAGAGTGGCCTTTGAAGGTTATTATCTGCCCGTGACAAAATAAGGCTTCTATGGTTCATTTTTCTAAGCAAAAAATTGCAGTGCTTAAGGCACCATCACATGTTGAAATCGCCCATGCCACCCATGCCGCCTTCCATAGGAACGCCCTTGGATGAAATCACGTCATCAATACGCAGAATCATGATTGCTGTTTCGGTTGCTGACTGAATTGCTTGCTCAACAACACGTAGAGGTTCAACGACATTTGCTTCGTTCATATCAACCACGCCGCCTTCATAGACGTTGATTCCTGCAAAGGATTGTCCGTCTGCGTGAGCTTTACGCAATTCAATAAGCGTTGTGACCGGGTCGAGACCAGCGTTTTCTGCCAGAGTACGAGGAATGATTTCTAGAGCAGAGGCAAAGGCTTCAATGGCCATTTGCTCACGACCGCCTACGGTTTCGGCAAAGGTTCGCAAGTCTCGTGAGAGTGCTGCGAGGACGCTACCTCCTCCTGTTAGTACCGCCCCATCTTCCCATGCAACGGAGACAACTCCGACCGCATCGTCAAATGCACGTCGAATTTCATCAACAACGTGTTCGGTTCCACCACGAAGCAGAACGGAAACGGATTTCGCTTCAGGACATCCAGTCACAAAGGTCATGTTTGATTCGCCAATTTTCTTTTCTTCAACACGAGCAGCAACCCCCAAATCGGATTCACTCATGTCTTCGAGGTTGGTGATGATAGTGCCGCCAGTTGCTTTTGATAGAGCTTCCATATCGGACTTTTTAGCCCGGCGAATGGCGAAAATTCCTTTCTTAGAAAGATAGTGTTGTGCAAGTTCATCGATTCCTTTCTGACATACCAATACATTTGCACCAGCGGATTCAATCGTATTGACCAAGTTGCGAATGTAATTCTCTTCTTCTTCAAGGAACAGTGCTAGTTGGTTTGGGTCAGTGATCTGAATCTTTGCATCAACTTCCGTTTTCTTAACTTCAATCGCCGAGTTCACAAGGGCAATCTTTGCGTCACTCATGACTCGTGGCATTCCTGCGTGGACGCGCTCCTTGTCCAAAAGAATACCATCAATCAATGATGAATCTTTAATGGAACCGCCTTGACGCTTCTCGACCTTAATGTCAGACAAATCAACGAGACGCTCTTCGTCTTCCGTGACACCGACTGCATTAACTGCGCGAACACAGATATCGGCCATAAATGACTTCACAGCACCTGCTGATTTTCCGGTGAGTGCCGTCTTTGCCACTTCCAAAAGTACGTTGTCATCGTTATCAGTGGAGATACCATGATTTTCTAG
>JABJFP010000153.1 GCA_018662715.1 Methanobacteriota archaeon
AGCACTGAAAGCAAAGTTCTGGCAGCAGCAGGCCCAACTGGCCCACCCGGAGCAGGTCCAACTGGCCCACCTGGAGCAGGCCCAAGCGGCCCACCCGGAGCAGGCCCAACTTCTCCTCCATCCTCCGAACCAAATGTGGATTCAGCGTCCGATACGGGTTCGATGGAAGGCCAATTTATTCCCGCGGAAAATGGATTTTTCTTCAAACAAATGCCGGATGGAAGTTACGAGCAGACCGTATATGTCCAAAACGAGGACGGCACATACCATCCCCACGAGGAATGAATTGAAGTTAAATCCCTTGATTATTGATGCATCAAAGCAACAAATGAGCATCATCCTTGAAAGGGAAGATGCCTACGGAAGAGTGAGGGAAACCTATGGGCGAGGCAGCAACCACTACCTTAACGGTTGCCAAACTCAAGGCCTTGTGTATTCTCAACGATCTTTCTGCAAGCGGGAAAAAATCAGAATTGCTTGAGCGGCTGCTCGATGCAGGAGTTGACAAAGAAACCCTCGGCGTTGAGGTATTTGATGAAGAAACGGCGACCTTCCACTCATCGTTGGATGAGGGTTCCGATCCGGTTGAAGATGAAGAGCCGGTCATGTTTTCGCTTGAGGATGAAGAAACCCTCACTCCTACATTATCGGGCGATGAGCCAGAAGATGACGTATCCGCCATCTCCGAAGGTGCTGAAGATGACGATGTCCTTGAAGCAGAAATTTTGGACGCTGATTTGGTCGAAACTCCCGAGGATGAACACACTTCTTTGCAATCAGTGACTGAAGCAGAAGGTTCACGTTCAACAAGCTCTGCACGTAGCGAATCACCTACGACTTTAGTTGAGATGATTCAGAAGCCTCAAGTCGCTGCGGTCCTTCTTACCGTAATTATTCTTGGAGCAGGCGGTTGGTATTACATCAACAATCAACTTGAACCGTTCACGGCAGATTCGTTGCGGTACGGTGATGAAATGCGTTACGCAGTTCTTGATGGGAGTTTTATGGCCACAGAGGAATTCGTGGAACTCATCACAGACCGCATTGAAACAGAAGATGATATTTGTAAGATTAGAATGATGTTTGAAGGTAGCGGGGAGGCTGAAATTACCGACGGACAAGCCTCGGAATTATCTAATCAAGGCACCCTTGACCGTCTCGGCGCCGTTAAGGCGAAGGGTGGACAAGGGATGGACTGGCTTGCGGTTGAGAGCACCAATACTATGGATTTCACAGGGGCTGGGAAGTTTGAGATTTTCCGGCACCTCAGAAGTTCAATTCCTGGCTCGGATGCATGCAGCAGTACCTCGCTTGGTGGGGATGGCAATGGAATGCTAACCGTGACGCGATGGACTGAACTTCGTGAAGAAGTCAATCTTGGCACTCAACTTGATTTTTCAGCCTCTCTTGATGGAGA
Organism: Methanobacteriota archaeon; assembly: GCA_018662715.1. GTDB lineage: Archaea > Thermoplasmatota > Poseidoniia > Poseidoniales > Poseidoniaceae > Poseidonia. The sequence continues at coordinate 1,418 of JABJFP010000153.1, forward strand.
ATACCAAGGTACAGCGATGAGTTACGGAATCGGAGGCCTTCTTGGAAGTCTTGATCTCTTATCTCCTGGCCTTGGACTCATTCTCCAACCTGTAGAACTTTCCAGTTTCTTTGGAAACGAATACATCACAAAAGACGCTATTGGGACGAGTTCTGGCTGGGAGTGGCGTGTAATTGGTACCGAAAAAATCGGTTCAACGAACATGTGGAAGGTCACGGCAACTCAGCAAGATGTCCGAGACCTTTGCTTAGGTTATGCAACAATGAATCTATGGCTTGATGGCGTGAGCCCTTGGGCTGTCAAACAGAGTGTTGATGTGGCCATCAGCAGCAGTGAATCCAATCAAGCCAGTTGCTCAGGTTGGCAGCAACGGGGCGTTGATGCAGTACTTCCAGAAGGGGAACTTGAACTTCATCACATCTTTGAGCGCACATATCTCCAGCGCGGTGTAAAAGCATTGGAATTGGGTCGTTCGTATGATAATCGTCCACAGGCTAACGAATTGAATCCAGATGATGACGATTTGATCGATTGGGGCGTCGATGGTTTGCACATGCCTGATAACAGCACACATCGCCCCCATCCACTTGACTCGGCAATCTCTTGCATCTCTGACCTTGGCAGTATTGCAAGCGGGGCAAACTCGGCTCTCAATAACGATGGCTACGTATGGCGTGCCATTGACGAACCAAACGGAACTGCAACAGAATGGAACATTTCTTGGGTGGCAACCGATAATACCGCAGGATGGTTGCTCTATTCGGTAGAAGGGGTAAACGATACTCTTGAATGTGAATACATTGCAAAAGGAACGTTTGATGATTCCATCACTCACAATCGTGAATCTATCCCTGAAGTTCTTTCACTTGAAGCGGTTGAAGCAAGGCTCATGAGTCAGGAACGATTCCCCGCGTTGCAAGGTGCAGAGGCTCTGTTTGCCTCAAGTGGCTCGTTGCACGATGAAACACGAATGGGATATTTGGTAGTCGTACCTGGTTCTGGATTTGGAATCGATATCACCGAATTGTTTGACTCGGTGAGTGGGGCCTCAACGGTAGATGTCCAGCGAAAGTGGGATTCTGGCGGATGGACCAATCAATTCTCTTTAATCGCAGATGCAAGCGATGGACGTGTTG
>JABJFP010000154.1 GCA_018662715.1 Methanobacteriota archaeon
CTCTCTCTCTCCAAATTTACTGTTTCCACCAGTACCGGCGGCGGCGGAGGCGCCTCAGTGACGAACTGTACAGGAAATGCGAGCACGAACCCTGACATCCTAGAACCAAACGACACCACCGCCACAGCAACTTCTGCTTCCATGCTCCCCTTGTACTGCACCGGTCTTTCCATCGATTCAACAGCAGATGAAGATTATTTTGAAATTGACATGATTTCCGGCATTACATATTACGTCAATTTAACCTTCACTCATGCTAATGGGGATATTGATGGTGATTGGACGGATGCCAGTGGCTCATCTCTCTCGCTTGCTGGGTTTGGGTCTCTCGGATCAGGTTCTGATAACGAAGCAGCATCATTCACTGCTACCAGCAACTTCACTTCTTATCTCAAAATATACTTGTATCCCTTCGGCACTGGGACGGCAAATGTCTACGACATTGAACTTTCAACTGACCAACCCGGTGGCGGGCAAAGTTTCGAATCTGTTGATGTCACACTCATGAACACCACGAATGGTATGCTTTCTTTTTCCGGCCTCACCGCCAATATCACTTATAATTACAATTTCTCTGTCGGGCAGATGCTCCTTGACGATACCGAAAGCTGGGGCAATTCAACCACCGGTTCGTTTAACGCAACCAATACAACTCACAGCCTAAATTTCACCTACTCAGCACAGATGATTGAATCGCTTTTGATGGTTTCTTCTAGCCTTTTTGACGCTTCCAATTCTTCTCTTGATAGCGACACTGCAGAACTTTATATCGAAATGCTTCAGATTCAAGCCACCTCTTCTACAACAGGGGATATTGAACTGACCAATCTCACGATTGGGACCGATTATGAAGTAGGGTGGTACGTGATTGATTTCGTCGAGTGGGAAAGCAACTTCACAAACTCAAATGATGTCAATGCAGCCATTAATGCTTCAATGATCGACAGTGATACCTGGTATCTTACACCGTCGATGACCTCAATGAGTTACCAGATTAACTGGGCCGGTCCAACAACGATGAACGACCATCTTTTCCTGGCATTCATCTCACTGAATGGCTCGGCCATCAACCTTAGTGACAACACGAATATATCCGGTCTTCACTTTGAGGATTTCATTCCTCAACTGCCTGCTCTTGTCATTAATTCTTACTCGGCCAGTTCAACGTCTTCAACGAACAATGTCCGAGCCCAAGGTATGGATTTAGTGACGGGTGACAGTTACAAGTATCAATATCGTGTTGAGGATTCTGGAGGGGCAAACCTTGCAGTTTCAACTATGACTACGGTGACTGCGACTGCACAAAACATGTCCCTCCCTTACTTCAATTACACAACTCCGTCATCTTCTGGAATCTATTGTGTCTTCGCCGACCTCTATTCGTCTGCGAACGTCCAACTCATTGGAGATTCTGATTGTTTCACACTTACCTTAGATGATGATAACGACGGTGTTGCAAATGAACTGGATTTGTGTGCTAACACGACTGCAGGAACAACCGTGGATCTCAATGGCTGTGCGTTGAATCAGAAGGACAGTGACGGAGATGGATACAACGACAGCATCGATGATTTCCCCTATGACTCTACTCAATATTCAGATATGGACGGGGACGGCTATGGTGATAATCCAAATGGAAATGCATCGGATGCATTCCCCTCAGACGGTTCACAGTGGAACGATGCAGATGGGGATGGCTACGGTGACAGTCCAACCGGAACAACTCCCGATGCTTTCCCAACAGACCCGACACAATGGTCTGATGCAGATGGAGATGGTTACGGAGATAATGCAAGTGGTAACAATCCCGATGAATGGCCTGCGGATTCAACACAATGGGAAGACATGGACGGAGACGGCTACGGTGACAATCCATCCGGAACCAACGGAGACGCCTTCCCGAATGATTCCTCTCAATGGTCGGACGCAGACGGTGACGGCTATGGAGACAACCCTGCCGGTACAACACCCGACGCTTTCCCTTCAGACAACACCCAATGGGAAGATGCAGACGGTGATGGTTTCGGGGATAATCCGAGCGGGACAAACGGAGACCAGTTCCCTACAGATGCCACACAATGGTTTGATGAAGACGGTGATGGATATGGTGACAACCAAGCGGGAACCGATCCCGATGCGTTCCCTACCGACTCAACCCAATGGAGCGATGTTGATGGTGACGGCTATGGTGATAACGCAGCCGGACTGAACGGTGACGCTTTCCCTAACGAACCGAGCCAACATGCCGACCAAGATAACGACGGCTTTGGCGACAATCCAAACGGACTGAACGGTGACCAATGCCTTGGTACGCCTCCAGGACAAGCTGTGGATTCAAACGGATGCGCCGCTTCTCAACTCGATGCCGACTTGGACGGAGTTGACGACGCTGCTGACGCGTGCCCAGATACACCAGCCGGAGAGCAGGTAGACAATGTCGGCTGTTCCTCCAGTCAAGAAGACAGTGACAATGACATGGTGATGAATGCGTTTGATGCTTGTCCAAACACTCCACTCGGCTTCCAAGTTGACGCAGCGGGCTGTGCACTCAGCCAACTTGATACAGATTCCGATGAGATCACAGACGACCGAGATGACTGCCCTACGACAACCGCAGGTCTACCTGTTAACGGTGTTGGGTGTGCCGCAAACGAGCGTGATACAGATGGAGATAATGTCTTCGATGCCAGCGACATTTGTGATTCCACTCCTTCGAATGAAATTGCTGATGCTCAAGGATGCGCTCCTTCTCAAAAGGATTCGGACGGCGATGATGTATACGACGACGTTGATAATTGCCCCGGGACAGGGAATGATTTGACCGTGGATATGCTCGGTTGTGCTACCAATCAATTGGATGCAGATAATGACGGTATTTCAGATGCAAGCGATTCTTGCCCTGTGACTCCTGTTGGTGAGCAACCCGATTCAGAAGGCTGTTCTGCCTCACAGAAGGACGAAGACCTTGATGATATCATGAATAACATGGACCTCTGTCCTGACACTCCAGTGACCCAACCTGTTGACCTCGACGGATGTGCTGACCAACAAAAGGATGATGATAATGATGGAATCAAGAATCATCTTGACAATTGTCCAAACACACCGGTAGGTGAACTGATTGACGCGAGTGGTTGCGCACTGTTGCAGTTGGACTCGGATGGAGATGGAGTTAGCGACGCAGAAGACGCCTTCAAGTATGATTCAAATTTGTCAGTCGACACCGATGGTGATGGAGTTGCTGACAGTTTGGATGCGTACCCTGAGGATGGAACTCGGTCGGCCATAGAGGCTGTAGAATCTGGAAACGGAATGCTCTATGCAATTATCACGCTACTGGTTCTTGCTCTCCTCGGCGGAGGAGGATTTGTGTTCATGCGAAAGCCGGATGATGCTTCAGATATGTTTGAATCCAATCAGACTACAGATTCTGCTTCAGAACAGTTTGCAGCTCAAGAAGAAAAGTCACTCCCTTCAATTCATTCCACACCTGAGCAATGGGAGGAAAACGGTGTACACTGGTCCCGTGATGGGGAAGGAAATCTTTCCTACTTCGATGCAACCTCACAAGAATGGCTTCCTTACGAATCTTGAGGGGTCAAGGTGGGAGTTCCAAAAGAAGATGTTGTTGATGCAGCAGGTTCGGACGAACTCTACCTTGGATTTGTTTGGAATGGTTTTCGGCAATGGTTGACCTTGATTTCTTTTGTTAGTTTGGTTGTTATCAATCGTTTTGAGACTCCATTTGGAGGAATTAGTTTTCAAATTTCAATGTTCTTCATACTCCTCGTTATCGTTCTTAGTACGGGAAAAACATTTCATTTTGACACCAAAACAGATATCTTTCGTTATCATCAAACGTTTATGCTTCTGTCGTTATCATGGATTGAAGCTGGTCGGGTATCACACATGCGTGTTGCCAGATTCATCACAAAGGAAACCTATACCGAAGATGGTCGTAAAATGACTCACGAAGAACTTCACCTTCTGTTCAGTGAGGGAGAACCGTTCCATTTTGTGTCAATTTTAGGCCGATCTCATCTTGAACGAATTAAATCCAAAATCAATCGTTTCCTCTTTGTAAACCGTGTTCATGGTCTTGATTTAGAAACCGTCGATATGGCCGATGAACCATCAACTAACAACGAGGTCGATGTGAACAAGCAACCGTCACTTGGAGAGACTAAACCGGATGAAACCTCAGCGTTTTGGTGAAGATTCTAAGATTAACCAACGCAGGGGACAACTCTAAATCATCGTGAAACGGCCTTAGAATGCTGGTGCAAATGTCCGATGATGAATTCGCTGAATTTGAAGGTTTATGGCCCAAAATGCCAACAGAAGAAACCCCATCGGAACAGCCAGTCATTTCAGATACTTCGGCAAAAAGTAACCTCATGCCTGTTCTCGCAGTGGCAGGGCTGTTGTTGGTAACCATCACTTTGGGTGGTATCTATAGCCTGATTAGCGGGAGTGACATTAACCAAGACGATGTTGACGAAGACGGCATTTCTAATATCATGGATTCCTGTTACGATGGAGAACGAGATTGGACATCATCTCTCGATACCGATCATGATGGTGACGGTTGCCGCGATGCCTCAGAGGATGAAGATGATGATGATGATGGACTTCCAGATGTGAGTGATCATTGTGCTACAGGCGAACTTGACTGGCTACGTAATTTCAACACGGACCGTGATGTAGACGGTTGCCGAGATGCTTCTGAGGATGATGACGACGACAATGATGGTGTGAATGACCTCATGGACCTTTACCCGCTTGACCCGACCGAATGGGCAGATTCCGACGGTGATGGGACAGGGGATAATGCGGACCCATTTCCCAATGACGCTCTTGAATGGCAGGATTCCGACGGCGACGGGCACGGCGATAATTCTGACCTCTTTCCTACAAATCCACTTGAATGGGTTGATTTTGACCAAGACGGGCTAGGGGACAATACAGACCAAGACGATGATAACGATGGAGTTCTTGACACCTACGACATCAATGATTCTCGGGATTCTGCGATTTACATCCGTCTTGAACGGTTCAGCTTGTTGGATAATGTTGACCTCTTTGACAGCGTAGGAGAAATTTATTTTTGTACGAGCGTGAACAATATTTCTATCGGGTGTATGCCATCGTATATGTCCAATTATGTTGAGGTTGAGACTGGCACAGAAGTGCTTCTCAATGAAAATTATCACATCGACCTTGAAGAAAACTTGAGGTATCATTTTATTGAAATTACAGCCCATGACTCAGATGCCTTTTCTGATGATGTATTGGATCTCAATCCTCTTCCAAATGTTGAGGCAATCGAATTTACCTTTGACAGTTTGACAATGTTTGAAAATTTGAGTCTGCTGGGTAATGGCTCAGCTGATGGTGAGAAAGACGACGGTGTTTTGCAATTCTCAATTCAGCCCTTTGACAACCTGGTGAGCAACGTCCGAGATTACTACTGGGACTTTGATGGCGCTTACTACAGTCTTTCATGGGTGCTCAATTACAGTACTTATGCATCGTATAGAACGATGAATCACGCCATTGATTGGTCCAATGCTGTGACCTACGATGACATCATCCCTCAGTATGCAGCCTTTTCTACTCCCAACGAACCAGCAATCGGGGAACTGGCGTTAGAATTGCAATCCATGGCTCAAGAAAACGGGTATACCTCAAACAATGATGTTGCCCGATTTATACAGGCATTTGTGGGAGATATTCCTTATCTTTATGATTTGGACAGTTCTCAAGAACAAACAGAATACCCAAAATATCCAATTGAAATGTTGTGGGAAGAGGGAGGAGATTGTGAGGATGCAAGTGCGCTATACATCAGTTTAGTCGAACATCTTGGCTATGATGCTGCTCTTATGCTTGGAGATGTCAAATCAAACGCCGACGAAGAATGGGGAGGTCATGCTTGGGTTGTCATCGCCATGGAGAATTATTCAGGAGATGGGTACATGGGTGAAGGTGACAAATCCAATGTTATGTATTATTTCGTAGAAACTACAGGTCACTATGATGGTTCATCCGATATCGGAATCAATCCTTGGTACGATATGATGGACGAAGTATTCTACGACGTTGAGTAGGTCGTATCACGTAAGCACTTCAAGCAAACGATCTTGCTCTACAGCCATTCTTAGTTCCATGGCAATGCGGCGTCCGCTCGACATTGGTTTTCTCCATGTTGCATTCCCATAGGGGTGGCCTACGCTAACGTGAACGTTGGTACCGCCACCCAGACGAGGCGCAACATCGTAGATGTAGTAATTCATGTCCTTGTCAATACAGGTTTGAAGGCAAAACGGACCAACAATTCCTGGGTCGTAATGTTCTTTGCTTGCTTCGATGAATTTTTCTCCCAGTTCAAAGGCCTTCTCAAGGAGTGATTCTCGGATTGTAGCAGTGTTATGTCCAACCACTGTCATCTCTGGGATTTGTTGGTGAAGAGGCATGGTCATCTGTTGTGGTGCAGGGAGCCTGACATGTCCGTCAAGAGATGATTCGAAGCGCCAATCCACGCCCAAGAGTTCCAACCGTTCTCCTTTCTCAGCAAGAGGGCTGTAAAAGAAGTTCAAGTTGAATACAGGCCCAATGACATACCGTTCAATTCGTGCACCATCGAGGGACTCTTGGTCAATGACTCCTTCAGCAAGGAGTGCTGCTGATTTTTCTTGGTATTCTTTGTACGATGCACAAGTGAAGAATCCTCGTTCAAGCTTCTTCTGTGCGTGGTGAAGTTTGACGATGACCAGGCAATCAATGTCTTCCGGTGAAGGTATGGCTTCAGGGTATGGGAGTCCTGCCTTCTCTAAAATCCAGTAATAATCTTGTTCTTCAGTCCGCTCTTCCATTCGTAGCATGTTTCTTGAACCAAACAGTGGGACTCTGAAATCATCTTCAATATCTGAGATTTTTGAATATGATGTGAACGACCGGTTAGGGATGTAAATGACGTTCCTTTTCCTCATCTCTGCTTGCATGCTGGGTTTCATAACGTCGTTGAATTCGTTAAGGACAATGGCCTTGTCAACCATTCCCCTAACAACACGTCCGGATGAACTGCGGTGAGTTTTGAAGTAGTTTGCATAGGTTTTGTGTCGTCCTTCTTTGCAGTAGGCAACTGTCGGAAAGCCCTCTTCAATAGCCCCGTCGCAGATGTCCAGTGCAGAATGAGATGCAGTCATACCGATTCGCAATTTGAGGCGGTCATACTCTTCTACAATGCCAGCAATTTCGTCGTTCTGAATCATCAGGCTCACCTTGCTAAACTGATTGCTGTTAACGGGGGTCTTTGAGGTGTTCCCCATTTCATTCTTCAATCAAATCGCTGAAGTTGCATCAATTCTTCTGTTGAAAGTGTTTCACCAGAGAGCAACTTTGCCATCAAATCTTGAGTTTCATTGCTTGCAGTGGGGCGTTGGCCTTGTCCAGCACTTGCTCCTCGCATGGCTCGCAATATATCTTGAATTGAGTGGAGGCATCGGAGTGAGACAATGTACAAACTGTGTTCCTTGTCCGCCTCTTTCTTTGAAGTTCGCAGTCGTCGGTGAGCGGCTTCTGCTTTCTCTCGTTGGCGGTCAACTTCGGAGTTCCACTCGATCATCAAATCGTGAGCGCTCTGAGCAGCCTCTGCCGCTTCCTTAACAGCATTGTGAGCAGTATCCTGCTTGGTCATTGCCTCTCGTAGCGCTTCGTTTCCTTCAGTCTCGCCACTTGCGGTCTGGGAGTCCTTTAGTTTACGACGCTTGGAGCTCAGTTCCTTCATTTTCTTGAAGTACTTCGTTTCGTTTTTGCCTTGGTGTTTTCCTTGTTCGAATTCACGCTCAAGTCGTTCCATGGTTCGGGTCAACGATTGGACAGTATCTGGGCGAATAGGTCGTCCACGCTTGTCCAATTGCGGGGGTGCTTCAGGTTGTGTACCCCGGATTGCATCCTTCGCATCTCGGACCATCTGATTTGCATCTTCGCGCTCCTTTTTCTTGTCACGAACTCGCTCGTTCATGTTGTCTCTTAGTTCGCGTTGTTCACGTACTTGGACAATGAGTTCACGAACCTCGTTGTTAAGTTCGTTA
>JABJFP010000155.1 GCA_018662715.1 Methanobacteriota archaeon
TTCCAGAGCCCAGCCCAGCCCCTGTGGCAGTTCCGCTTCCAAGTGAATCGGTCCAACTGCCCGTCATAGAAGTGGAATCTGCTCCCCAAGAAACCGTGAATGTTGAAAGCGAAAAGCAAGTAGCGCGTGCTACCCAAAATGCGTTTGCTGGAGCCTTTGATATTGGGATTGGAAGCGAAGAAGCAACACCCTCTGTGGTTGAGCAACAGGCTGAAGAAACCATGCAAGTTACTGAGCCTGCTCCACTGGAAGAATCTGCCCAAGATGAGCCTGAAGAAGAGGAATTCGTTAGTGCAGCAGAACACTTTATCGCAGCGGATGAGGACAGCAGCGGTGCATTATCCGTAGAAGAACTCGCACAAGCAACCGGTGCAACCCTTGAGGAAGCATCCGAATTGCATGCAGAGGCCGATACGGACGGAGACGGAGTTGTTACGCTATCAGAATTCATATCATCTCCGGCTGGGGAACGCTCTGTATCTTTGCCCAAGCCCGTCGCTCCAGTACGTAAACCGCTTGGTGGTGGGCAGCAACCTGCCCAAGCGCCTCAGCCAGTAACTCAGCGTCCACAACCTCTTCCCCAACAACCTCAGCAACCCCAACAAAACTGGCAGCAACAACCCCAGCAAAACTGGCAACAGCAACCAGGTTGGCCCCAACCCCAAGCCCCGGTAGTTCAGCCCACTATTCGCTCTGGAGTTCACTGCAGGAATTGCGGTATTGGTCTCGATCCATACTGGCGCTTTTGTCCTGTTTGTGGCCAGCAAAATATGGGCTATTGATGCCCTACTTGAGAAGAAATTGCCCTTCTTCTACCAAGACAGTTTCATCAAGCCAAATGCTTGGCGAGTTCATGACGCCTGATACGTGGATGCCGACGGCAGCAGTGCCACCGAGTGTTGTATTGTCTCCGATTGAAAAATAAGCAGTTCCAAGGCGCTTCTCATCTTCGAGAACACTTCCAATCAGCCTTGCCTGTGGATTCATACCAAATCCGAATTCGGCAACAGTCCAAACATTTTCTTGCTCTTTATTTCGTAACCGCTTTGCTGCTTCCCCAAAGGCTTGTCGGATTTGCGCCGCAGCAGTTCCCCCTTTGACATCAACAACCAATCCATCTTCAATTTGAAGCACGACAGGCTCGTCAACCAGTGTAGAATCCCATGAGCCATCAATCACGATGGTTCCATTCATGGTCCCCTCTCTTGGAAGGGTGAATATTTTTCCAGCAGGGAGGTTGGTCAACATTCTTGGGCGATTACAAATCCCGTTATCATCCAGTTTCCATTCTCGCCAATTGACTTCAAAAGTCACATTGGTGCCGGCAGCTGACTTTACATTGACAATGCGCTTTCTTCTTAGGACAGGAGTCATTTCACCTATATTCTTCTTTATCAGGGCAAAGTCTGCAGACATTCCCCCACTTGTGAACATCTCATTTGTCATCCCAGGCATGGTTGCCACTCGAGCGCCGTCCTTGATGGCTTGGCGTACCGCTCTTGTATGGGTGAGTGAGTATCGGGTAGGTGCAATCACTACCTGTTGCTGACGCATTAGGTTGACCACCGGAGCAGGAGGTTCTTCCCCGTGGTGACGTCCCTTTGGCATAACGACCAACAATACTCGGTCGGAGCGCTTGCTGGCGGCGTCGTGCAATGCTTGCCCGATATCGGTTGTCGTGGGGTCACAAACAATGAGAATATTTTCTCCTCTGCGCAAATCCATACAGGTGTCAATGACGGTAACAGCACTTTTTTGCATTAATTTGTCCATCCCAACTTCGGATTCTTCCTGTTGGACCTCTTCAGATTCTGGGATTATAACCGGTGAAGGTTCAAGTTCAGTGATCGGAATCAATTCGCTCTCAGAGATCGCTTCATTGAGGTCAGTATCTTCCGAAGTTTTGGGAGTGCCGTCCTTACCTTTTCGCCGGAAAGGGGACACCATGATACCCGTAGAATTCTATTCTTCTTCAATGTGTGGTTTGTTCTTTGGGCTGAACAGAAATTTCTTTTCGTCCATTTTGAAGAGAGTGTTCAAGAACACCCTAGAGTTCGTAAGGCTATGCAAGCCTATGATGACTTTTTGGTTCGTGTTCAAGACATCCATCGTTTGAGTTCGTTACAAGGCCATCTCGGATGGGACCAAGAGGTATTGATGCCCCCCAAGGGAGGCGAATCTCGGAGTGAAATTCTTGCTTGGTTGGCGGGGAAGCGTCATCAACATCTTACTGACCCTGAAATGGGCACGCTGCTCACACATCTTGAATCAGAAGACCTGAATGTAGACCAATCTGCAAACGTCCGTGAAATGCGTCGGGCGTTTGATCAAGCAGTCAAGCTGCCAAAGGAATTCGTAGAAGCGTTCGCCAAAGCTCGTTCTGAAGCTCTTGTTGCATGGCAGGAGGCACGGGCCGCTTCTGACTTTTCGATGTTTAAA
>JABJFP010000021.1 GCA_018662715.1 Methanobacteriota archaeon
AATGTCTTTGCTCCAAAGAGGGCCGACCCACATTGGCCCGCTCCCGCGCTCTACCTCTTCGGGAGTTGGGTGTTGGACAAATGTGTAGCCACCATTGCGGTCACGAATTCGCCACCCCATCATGTTCATGACATCAGATGCCCGCTCCTTGCTTCGTCGTACCTTGACACTTACACGGACATGATGGCCGTCAAAGAGTGCTAAAACCGGTTCAATAAATCGGTCATGACGAGCAGCAGTTGTTGCCACCAGGCCGAGGAGGACGCGTACCCCATCATCGTGAGCGTAGGTGTCTACGATACCCTTTGCACCGTAACGACGTTGCTGGGATGAAGCGCTTGAACCTGTTAGCGCGGCGGTATCGGTAGCGGTCACTTCAAGAAACCCGATTCTTGCAAGTCCTTGGATAGCTGAGTCCAGGAAATTAACAGGGGAGCCAAACGGGTCGAGGTCTACCCACTGGTAGGCCGCCTCCATCAATGCAATTCGGGCGTCGTTTTGCATCACAAAAATTCCGTTCTCCATCGCTCCTTCAGGAATTCGTTCGTACCGGTCATCCTCAAGGGCGTGGCCCACTGTCACTTTAGGAGGAAACGCACCATGGGATCGCTTCAGCCAATCAAGAGCGAAGATATCAAGATCATTCGCTGCAATTCGGAGGCGAGGTTGTACTTCCGCAGGAAGTTCATTTCGCCACCTTCGAACGCGTACTCCAGTAGCGCAAAGGGCGTCCAGGGCGCGAAGGTCGTGGCCCGGTTTGACCAACCAATCATGCTCTAATGCATCCGCAAGCAGCATCACAGACCGCGTTCGGGCAGGAGCCATCGCAGGATTGAGGAAACCGGGCCCAGTACGTTTTGCAGGACCTCTTGGCATATGTGTTGGGCGCTCTTGGTCTTCACGCAAATGTACGAGTGTTCTACCTTCAAGCCAAAGATGACCGGGAGATTTCGCCCCCTCATGTTCTCCGGTCATAAATCGGGGAAGAACCTCTCCCTCAAGACCGCACCGACGCGAGCCAAATCAATAATGAGAGAATTCAACGCCTTCAATAGCGTGGGTAACAACATGTCCGTCATTGGTTACTGAACCGACAATTGCAGTACCTGGGAGTCGTGCGGAAATCCATTCAGTGATTCCTTGAGCACGGGCTTTGTCAACTGCAATGACCATTCCCATTCCCATGTTGAACGTACGATACATCTCTCGGGTTTCCACGCCGCCTGCTTCTTGCAGCCACTTGAATTCAGGCAGCACTGGGAGTGGAGCATCAATGGACCACCCCAAGGAATCGTGGAGGCGAAGGAGATTTGAGAGCCCCCCGCCCGTTACGTGGCAAATACCATGAATGTCAGAAATTGAAAAAGAAGAACCGTTTCGTGCCTCATTGAGCAAATCAACCACAGGGTCACAGTAAATTCTCGTTGGGTTCAGAACCACTTCACCCATGGTCGGCTCACCTTCAGTCCACCGAATGAATGTCCGATGGGGGTGTTCACTATCAAAGGGTGCAGGAGAACGGTAGTCGATTCCTGCATGTTCCACGATTCTTCGAACCAATGAGTAGCCGTTTGAGTGTATTCCTGATGCGGGGAGGCCGATCAACACGTCTCCTTCTTTCAGATGTTCTCCAGTGATGGCCTCTCCTTTTGGCAACCATCCAAGCGCGGTTCCAGACATGTCCAACTCAGTTACAATTCCTGGTAATGATGCAGTTTCTCCACCAGCCAAGGTAACTCGTGCTTGACGGCAAGCCTCTGCAAGGGAGGCTCCAAGGGCTGCATGAATGGCTGGGTCAGGTTTTGGCACAGCGACATAGTCAACGAAGGCGATTGGTTCTGCTCCAACACACAACAGGTCGTTGACGTTCATTGCCATGCAGTCAATACCAACGCCACCCCACTGCTCAAGCATTGTTGCAATTTGCAATTTGCTTCCGACTCCATCGGTAGCCATTGCCAATAAGTTGTCTCCAAATTCAATGAGTCCTCCGAATCCTCCAGGGAGGTCAACGGGCGCACCAGGTGTTCCAGATTTGCGAACGCTTTTGCTCAAGGCTCCGATTAGAGATGCAACTGCCGAGCCTTCAAGGTCAATATCAACCCCAGCACTTGCGTAGTCCATGGGCTCGTCCATAGCGCAACCACAAGTCGGCGCCTCAAGAAGAAACCGCTTGATTTTGTTGCCTCATTCGCGCAGCGCTTTTGAGAGAAGAGGGAACGAAACATCAAGGCGGTGGTCAATCCCACTGTGCGTCCCAACAAACTCTTCGTACACGTTGGGAACTGAGAGAGCATCAAGGCGTGAAACAAGTCGCCGCGTCCCATAATGGATATGATACTGGTCTTGCCCTCCACAATCTACGAAGAACAAGTCCATGTTAGCCAGAGCTTCGTGATGAAGTTCCACCATCGAAAGAGGGTCAAAGGCCATCCAGCGCCCCCAAGCCTCAGTATCAACGATACAGGTTTTGAGGTCAACAGGCAATTTCACGCCCAAACGAAGCAAAGCATCAACAGGGCGCGGGTCGTACGATGCCGCAAGTGCACACATCATCATCGTGTGAAAATCCGAGGACCTCATCGATGGCGCATTTGCAAGTCGGGCGAGATAGGCTTCAGCTGAACCGTCTGATGCAACATGAGTTACGGTTTCTCCCCAAGAACCACCGTACATTAATTCAAATCCAACATCTCCTGAATGTGTAGCAAGAGCGGACCAAGCATCGGGCCGAAGCATAGCATTGACCATTGAACCGTATCCTCCGGATGATTTTCCAACAAGTCCAAATCTTTCGTTTGTAGCGTATCTGCTTACAATCTCAGGACGAAGCCC
>JABJFP010000156.1 GCA_018662715.1 Methanobacteriota archaeon
AAGGTTTGGCAGACCTTGGACAGTAAATTCTTGATTAAATGAAACAGGGATATCGCCTCCAGCACTAAATTCAAACCAGACTTTTTGCACTCCTTCAGTCAATCCATTCCATGTGACACTTACCTCGACAAAACTTTCTCCTGGAATGGTGATTTCATCTTGAAGAAGACGGTTTTGAGTTGCAATTGAATTTTTGTAAAAAGCGACTTGGACGTTAAACGCATCGCTTTGAGCACTGTTATACAATCCAACTTCAATGTCCATAGAGCCGCCCATGACAGGGTTTTCTGGAGTTAATGCAAGTTGAGCAACACCCGCTTGAACCCCTCCACTATCGCCGGCTTGAACAGGGAGTGGAATCAAAGTGACCAATAACAAGGCTACGATGATGGCGGCCTTCGGCGTTCTCTGCATGGATAACACTTGCACGTGCAAAGCACTTGAACCCATCTCTTCTTGGCCCGTTTAAGCGTGGTGCTTCGTCGCTGAACACATCATACGGGAGGGGGTATGAAAGCCGGAAAGGGCAAAGGAGGGCGAAAACGGAGGGGAGGATTGAAGGACAATCGCACCTGTCGTGAATGCATGGGACGAAGTCGTATGGGCATCTTGCTTGTGCTCATCCTCCTAGCGGGGACTGCTCCGCTGCCCCAACAAGGACACACAGCGTCCCTCTCAGAAGCCATTATACCCGCTGAAAGTGGTTCGTCGAGCCTTTCTATCGCCTTTTCAAACGGTCCCGCACAAGACGATGATATTACCGGACTTCAAACACTAACCTTCAGTTTGACTGGAACCGGAACACTGGATTCCCTATTACTCGAAATTACCGATGACGATACCTCTACGTCAACACCCGTTTGGAGTTCAGTCGTGAACCTCACCGAGACCCCTTGGATGTATCCGTTTGACAGCACCGATTACACGAATGGAAGCTACACCTTGCGAGCAACTGGGTGGGATAGTGATGCGGAAGCCAATACAAGCACTCTTTCTGGCTCCTTCAACATCACAAATCAGGTTCCCGAAATTACCATCTTCACCGCGCTAAATCCTGATGCTGGCACCGGTAGTTCGATCAACGACCGTGCATGGTTCAACATACCCGCTCAGGGAGCGATTTCTTTCCGATGGGGAGCAAACGACGATGATTTGAAGCAAGCAACACTCACAACTGTCCCGGGGCCGGGAACTCCAGCAACCGACGGGCCTACTTCGCTGGCCTATGGATGGGATTGGGCTTCGGGGAACATGGCTGAAGGCACATGGTCTCCCCGACTTACGGTATACGACCAGTCCGGACTCTCCAACACCTCAACGTTCCACATTGGTATTGACCGAACAGGGCCAACCATTGGAACGATTACTGTTGGTGACGGTTCAACATGGCATCGTTCAGGAAGCATTACCATCAGCAACATCATGACTTCGGCCAACGACGGACAAGGGTCCGGCGTCGAGAGCATTCAATACATGGTCGCAGGAGCCTCATCTTGGACCAGTACAACGAGCGACTCATTGACTCTCGCCTTTGCCGAGGGAACTCATGAACTCATTGTTCGAGCCATTGACCGTGTAGGAAATATTGGTGCCAATCAAACGATTGAAATTAACGTGGATGAAACGGACCCTGTGCCGCTCGGATGGACTGTTGACGAACTTACAACCAGTAGAATTGGCCCAGCAAACGTTTCTTTTAACGCAGAAGACCTTGGTTCTGGAATGGATAATGTTTCGTCTTACATTCAATATGGATTTGATTCCAACGGCGTTGGTCAAACTCCAGATATTTCAGGCCGATGGTTAAATTTGGGCGTAAACGGACTTGACGGCCAAATTGGCCTCTCTAGCTGGGTGACAAAATCCCGCCAGCACATTATGCTCAGGGCGTTCTTACAAGATGAAGCAGGCAATACCTACACCACTGAATCTGCTTCCTTCCAAATTCTTCCTGGATTGGACCTCTATTGGAATGCAACTCAAACAAACCTTGACCGTTTGGTCGTACGACCGGGAGAACAAAACGGAAACATCACCATTACGAGCGTACTTGAATCAAACCAAGATTATCCAGGGAGCGTTATCGTGCGGTTAGAATCAGCTCCTGCCGACCGATCTTCAACGGTTGAGTGGACGGTAATGGAAACCCGAAACCTGCCCTTTGGAACACTCTCAAACAGTACAGAAACCGTAACTTGGCAGTATACCGTCCCCACATCGGGACAGTTTGATTTGAGACTTGTCATTGATTTTGCAAATGTTATTGATGAATTCGATGAAAGCAACAATGCGAATTACCTCGTTGTCACCGGAGCGTCCCTTGATGCTCCAGGAACCGTACCATCGTTTGCCCCATCATTACTCCTCATCATCCTTGTTGGGTTTGGGTTGTCCTTGCTCCAGCGTAAGACAAGGGATTGAAAAGAGAAGCGCGGCAGGGTGAGCCATGCGACAGTCCCTACCACGGGTGCCCAAAGACCGCATTGCGGTTATCATTGGAGCCAAGGGTGAAACAGCCAGAGCAATCAGAAAGGCCGCAGGTTGTAAAGAGTTCAACATTGATTCTGACCATGGAGACATTGAAGTCCTCTGGGGAGAAGCAGGCTCTTACGACCCCGTTAAGGCCATGAAACTCCCCGATGTTGTCAAGGCTATTGGACGGGGCATGGCACCAAACGCAGCGGTTACTCTTCTCGAAGATGACCATTTTTTTGAACTCGTTGACCTCCGTGATTTTGTTGGAAAGCGGTCCAACCAGCAACGCAGAATTCGTGCCCGAATTATTGGGCGAGAGGGGAAGATTCGAAAACTCATTGAGAATCTGACACAGACTCAAATCAGCATCTACAATTCAACCGTAGTCCTCGTTGGAGAAGAAGGTGGATTGTACTCAGCCCGACACGCCATCGAGATGTTAGCAGGCGGCTCGGAACACGGCAGTGTCATCAGTTTCCTTGAACGAGACCGCAAACGAGCCCGTCTTGAATCCAAATCTCTTGACGCATTTGAAGAGCGAGAAGACAAACAACGCCCCACATCTGGATTTGACAATCTCGTCCCTGGTCTTGCTGAAATATCAGACAGCCGAAATCATCGCAGAATGCGAGCATCACAGGTTGACCCCGAAGATGGCGACGCCGTTTCAGATATGATGGAACTGGCGGAAGACGAGACCGTCAACTGGGAAGAAGAATGATCAATTCCATTCTTCTGGAAGTTCAATTTGTTTCACGTGAGACAAATCCATGTTAAGAACTTCATACATCGCTTCTGGAAGGTCTACATCTAGATTGTTTTTCTGTCCCCATTCAACGAGCCGAGTTACATCCCTTACGAGGAATTCTTGTGATTTGGGATGGCTTTCAACCACACCTTGCCCGACATCAATCACTTTTGCACGGCCGTCATGCCAGAGAATATTGTACGGAGAAAAATCTCCGTGAACCAAGTTTGCCTTCTGCCATGAAACAGCAAGGAATTCGAGCAAATCTTCGTATACAGACTGAGGGTCATCAATAAGAACTTCACGAAGTTTTGGTGAAGGAGAATTTTTGGTACCAAGATAATCCATGATGAGGACGTTCTTGTGTATACCTCTCGGGATTGGGACATTCAAGCCCCAGCGAGCCAATCGGGTCAGATTACGATGTTCCTTACGCACCCATACTTCGACGAGATCTCGGTGCTTGCGCCTTAGGCCTGTAAAGCGGGGGTCGCCCTCAATGTACTGAACAAGATTCTTGAATACAGCGTTAGATGTATGAAAAATTTTGACCGCTACGGGCTCTCCTGAGAGACTTGTCCCATGAAAAACGTGAGCTTCTTTTCCGCGAGCAACTGGAAAATCAAGTGTATCAATGACTCCAGTTTTCATTAATTTGTAAAGGGCCATGAGCGTTAAACGGTCAAACACTTGGTCAAACACACGACGGTCAACCCAATCAAAGGAACCCGTACCCATTGCGCCCTGAATTTTCTCTTCGATGTCACGGAACATTGTGCTGTAACGCTTTTCTTTCATCCATGCATACTTTGATGATTTTTCTTCCAAATCACGAACAAATTCGTTTTGTTCGTTTCGTTCAAAATCAGAATCCAATTGCTCTTCTTTTGACCGCTTCTTATCCTTCTTGAGAGGACGTCGCTTACGTGATTGACGACGGGCGAGTTCTTCCCATTCATCGTCCTTGGCCATGCTGGCACCTCATTGAATCAAGCTCATGCGAAGAGCGCGTCAACTTCATCGTCGTCATCGTCGTCGTCGTCATCGTCACCTGCTTCTTCTGGGAATTCCTCAACTGGAGCAGCAGTAGCTTCTGGCTCTGATTCTTCTTCAACCGTTTCTTCTTCATCGGCAAAGAGGTCGTCGCCACCATCGTCATCAGCAAAAAGGTCGTCCCCATCATCGTCATCGGCAAAGAGGTCATCTGACTCTTCCTTAACAGGTTGAGCGACTTCTTCGGAAGGTGAACCGGCAGAACTGAACAAATCATCGTGTTCATCATCATCATCATAGCGAGTGCTCATTCCGAACATATCGACATCGTCTGGAAGGACCCCTTTTCGCGAGAGATACATGGCCTGAGTTTTGGTATAGCGGTGCTTAACGTCAGCCTTTGCGTCTTGGAAGTCCCAAGGCCAAACGATGATCAGGTCTCCTTCACGAACCCACTGCCGGCGTCGCATTTTCCCGGGGATTCGTGCCATTCGGGTTTCTCCGTCAGCACATAGAACGGTCACACGACGACCTCCAAGGATTTGTGAAGCAAGAGCGAACATTTCGTTCACTTTCTTATTGGGCATTTTGACACGGATTTTACCGTCACTTGAGCCTTCAGGATTCTCAAGACGTGCGAGTTCTTCCACGTCTACTTTTTCCTCATGTCTGCGACCCAATCAGTCTCACCTGTCTGTGCTATCGGCCTACCCCTCTTGAAGTCATCACATCAAGCAGGCGTTTTAGGAGCCTGCGTGATGGGTTCACCGTACACCAAGAAGGGCATTCGCTGCTGATTCGCACAGTGCGATGAGTTGACCTGCGCCAACGCCGAAGTAAATGGTTGAAGCCACACAGGCTACGATTGCTAAACGGACTGAAGTACCACGGGGAAGCGGGCCCTCACGGCCTTCTTCAGGTTCGTTGAAGAACATCACCAAGCCAACACGGAGGTAGTAGAAGACTGAAATTGCTGAATTGATCACCATGATGAGGGCCAGATACCAAACCCAGTGGATTTCACTAAAGGTAACATTTCCAGAGGCTGTTGATTCGATGAGTGCTGCCTTGACAATACCCATTATCACAAGTAGCTTTGAGAGAAAACCTGCCAGAGGTGGCACACCTGCTAAAGACATCATGAAGATGAACATGGCAACGGCTAGGAAGGGTTCTCGCTTAACCAAGCCACCCAATGACTCAAGAGTGTGCCCTCCGTTTTCAGATTCCAATAGAGAGAGAACCAAGAAGGCTCCAAGTTTGAAACAGACCAGAACAACAAGATGGAACATCAGTGCGGTAACCACTGCAAGCGCTGCAGTTCTGCTGGTATCAGCATGAGCGGCATCCCAGTTCAAGGCACCGATTGCCGTAATAGCCGCAAGCATGTAACCAGCATGAGCAACAGAAGAGTAAGCGAGCATTCGCTTTGGATTGGTTGAGCCAAGGGCAGCAATATTTCCCCACGTCATGGTGATGACCGATAAGACCGCCAAAGCGATGAGCCACACCGTTGTTGAATCCTCCATCCCTTCAGGAGCAGCAACAACCAAAAGAATCCGTAGAAGTCCTACAATTCCCATTGCTTTGCTTGCTGTTGCAAGAACACCTGCAACAGGTCCAGGCGCCCCAGCGTATGCATCAGGTGCTGCGAAGTGGAAAGGTGCAGCACTGACCTTGAATCCGAAGCCAACAAGAAGCATTCCCAAAGCGGTGAGTGGAAGTGGGTCCATTCCTGTAGCATTGAAGTGAGCAGTGAGTTCTTCAAATTGAAGGGAGCCCGACCAAAGGTAAAGTAGAGAAAGTCCGTAAAGACCAACTCCTGAAGCAACAGAACCCACGATGAAATACTTCATTCCAGCTTCTGAGCCTTCCTTTGTTTCTTTCATGAACGCCACAAGAACGTAAGTGGAGAACGACGCCAATTCCAGTCCAATGAACAGCAAGAACAAGTCTTGGGCCAAAGCAACAACTGACATTCCAAGACCGCAGGTGATGAGCAGAATGTAAAAGTCAACTTGGCGGCGGTTGTTGTAGAGACCAGAGACACTTCGGTCCTTACGGCTGGTCGCTGGAAGGCGGTCAATCGATGCGATGGAAGCCAAGGCAAGAGCGCCGTAAAATATCAATTCAAACAAGCGGCTGAATTCGTCAACTTTGAGGAGTTCGTTGGTTCCTGACGCAATGGTTTTTGTTTCCATTCCACCAATAAAAGAGACTGCTGCGAGGATGAACGCCATCACGAAGAACAACGATGCAAAGATTCCTGGGAGACGAGGGTCACTGTCCAGCGTTCCACGCTTTCCACCAAACAACCAAGGAATTCGCACTTGGGTCAATGGAATTCGGAACTTTGCGTCTCCGAGGTTTGGCACAATCATGAGCGTAAACAATCCGATCACAAGGACAAATTCAGGTGCCAAGGCGGTTACGAAACCATCTCCAAAGGGCTTGATTACATCATCCATATCAGACACCTCCGTTCAAAATTGGGATTAACAACTGCTCAAAGAACGCAACCGTCCATCCGTTCATCATGTCGAGAGCAATCCAAGGCATGACTCCGAAGAGAATGGTAAATGCTGCCATAATGACCATGGAGATTTTCTCAGAGTCTGCGATATCAGGGACCGGTTCGCCGTGAAGACTTGCTGGTGGTTGGGTTTCATCTCCACCCTCGAAGATGGTTCGCTGCATGGACCACAGATAGTAAGCAGCAGTGATGGCGAGAACGAACGCTGGGCCGACCATCCAAAAGACACTCCAGTTCTCTGCTGCGAGGAAGTGCCATAGAGCAAGGAACATCATGAGTTCTGCAACGAATCCAGCAAGAAGCGGGAGGCCAAGAGAGGCCATCCAAGCAAACATCATCGACGTTGCAAGCCAAGGGGAATGCTTAGCCATACCTCGCATAGCACCAATTTCCATGCTGTGGTAATGATGCTTGAATGCACCACAAACAGCGAAGAGCATTGGGCTGATGATACCGTGAGCGAACATCATGAAGAGGGCTGCAGCCCAACCGAGCGGTTGCATGGTTGCGATACCGATGAGAATAACTCCCATGTGAGAAACTGAGGAATAAGCAACCATCTTCTTGAGGTTGGTTTGTCCAAGACAAACAACTGCTCCCCAGACGAGAGAAACCATTCCCAAGGCGAGAAGCCAAAACTGGAAGAATTCTGCTGCGTGAGGGAACATGGCTAGGGGCAGACGGAACATTCCGTAAGCACCCATCTTCAGCATAACACCGGCAAGCAGCATTGAACCGCCTGTAGGTGCTTGAACGTGGGCGTCAGGCAGCCAAGTATGGAAAGGAACGGAAGGCAACTTAACGAGGAAACCGATCATCAACATAACGAAGAGTACCTTTTGCATGCTTTCTCCAAGGAACCACATTCCGTTTGCATTAGCGGCTTGGGAGTGGCTGATGAGCGTTGGGATGTCAAAAGTACGTCCCGTCCATGTTCCGAACAAAGGTCCCGATGATTCGGGTTGGAGGAAATACATGGTAACCAATCCGAGCAACATTACGACTGAAGCAGTAAAGGTGTAGATGAAGAATTTCTGAGATGCATACTTTCGGTCTTTTCCACCCCACTTGAGAATGAGGAAGAACATTGGAATGAGCGTCAATTCCCAGAAGACATAGAACATGAACAGGTCCAAAGCGACGAAGACACCAATCAATGCACCTCCCATCATGAGAATGAGTGGGAAGTAAACGGATGCATTCTTTTCGTTCCATGTAGCAACTATGGTGATTGGTAGAAGGAATGTAGTCAACCAAACCATAGGGAATGAAAGAGCATCCATACCGACGCTCCAGTGAATTCCGAGGGCTTCAATCCATTCATATCGGTGTTCGAAGTTAAACGAGCCGAAATTCAGTGTTGCCCAATCGCCCATATTATCCATTTGACCGAAGAACATCATGGTCGTTACACCGAGCATGATGAAGGACACGATGAGGGAGACCATACGGATGGACGGCCCCAACTTCTCTCGAGCAGCGGCAGACATATTTCCGATGAAAATAAGCAACACGATACTGCTGATAAGCGGTAGTCCAACGAGTGGTATCGAGATCCAGTCTATTCCTGTGGTCATGCAACCACCCCCCAGATTAGGCCGAATAGAACGAGTGTTCCAACCGCCGCCATGAGAATGTAGTCACGTGCAGAACCAGTCGTTAGAGCACGGAGCTTTGCTGAAAGTTGTTGTGAAGTACGCTCAATGGTTTTGATGGTTCCATCAATGACGCTTGAGTCCGCTTCTGCGGCCTTGAAAGAAAAGGCTGCTACAATTTTAAGCATGGCCATATCGTAATAATGGTCAAAGTAAAGTCGGTTGCTCAATGCTGTGGCAAGGGTAGATTCGCTCAGTGCCGAATTATCCCAGTGGTAGCGTCCCTTTACGGCCGCATTCAGTGCAAGCACTGGGGTGAACCATGGCTTGGCAACTTCGCCTTCATCCAATTTGCCACCGTACAACGACAATGCAAGTCCTGGCCCTACAATCGCACCAAAGAAGAGGGCAACATAAGAGAGAATGAAGAAGAAGGAATCGTGGTTTGCGAACGCATGTTCCAACTCATACAAGACACCTTCAAAGAGATTCTTTTCTCCGTCAAACATTGGAGCATATCCAATATCAGAAACCCAGTGTGTAAAGCCCGTACCAGCGAGTAGGATTCCAGATAGCGTTACGAAAGTTAGGATGAAAAGAGGCGTTTTGATCCACGTATTGGTAGGACCAACATGGGCTGCAACTTCTCCCTTCGGAGCACCTGCAAAGGTCTTGAGCCACATTCGGGACATGTAAAATCCGGTCATTCCGGCGCCAAGAAGAACACAAAGGGCAGGATACATGAAGCGAGGGTCGTCAAGAGCCACTCGCCAGGTATTGGCAATGATTCCTTCCTTGGACCAGAATCCACCGATAAGCGGGAATCCCATGATCGAGAGTGAACCAACGAGCATAGCAGTAGCGGTAATGGGCATCTTGGAAGCAAGTCCACCCATGTTATCCATGGATTGAGCATCAAATTCTTGGTGGTGG
>JABJFP010000157.1 GCA_018662715.1 Methanobacteriota archaeon
ACGCTTACCGCGTGCTTGTACCTTGCGTCCGCCGGACGGTTTGCGTCGTGAAATTCCGTGCCATTGTGCCATAGGGATACTTCCTGCGAAGCCAGCGACCATCATGGGCTATATGAAAGCAACCCTCACTCACAGCGCATCTTGATTTCGGACAAAACGAGGCCTTGCGGACCAATTAACTGAGCAATCAGAGCATCACCCGGCACCAGTTGAGCCACTCCGGAGGGAGTTCCCGTGAACAAAAAATCTCCCTCTTGAACGGGGGCCCACTCGGAAAGCGAAGCCATTTGGTGATGGATCGGCACTGACATTTCGGACATTGAGGCAGACTGGCGTAGTACTCCGTTCACGGTGAGTTCCAATCGTAGACCTGTCTGTTCAAGATTAAGCGCATCCCAAGACGAGGACCATTCATGCCATTGTCCAACCACGGCACTTGAACGGAAACACTTTCCCTTGGCCCAGGGCAATTGCTCAGCACGTAATTCACTTTGAGCGGGACGATCGGTGAGGTCAAGTCCAACTGCGAGAGCAACCGGTTCTCCGTTAGCACCAATTCTTACAACGCATTCAACTTCATGGTGCATTTCTCCAGGATGGGCGCTTACAGGCAATGGCCCTCCTTCGTGCAAGCACTGGTCGGGTTTGATGAAAAAGATGGGTTCAGCAACGGGTTGATTGCCAAGTTCAAGTGCATGTTTTGCAAAGGTTCGGATGGTACACCACAGCGCCATGACCAATCCAAGAGCCGACTCCCCATCAAATTCCCTATGGACGAAGAATGATAACCGGTCACCCCGAGTACAGAACATGACCAACGATTGGATGATGAAAAAACGCAGACCAGTTCGTCGCAAAAACATCGCCCCTCTCTTGAAGCAATTGGAACAAGATTTGGCTGTAGACTTGAACGTTGAAGGTGGTTTTCTTGAAATGGCAGAATACGGACCCTGGACAATGGTTTTTGTTGACAAGACGCCTATTGTAATCGAATTAACAGATGATTCCAATGAACGATGTGTTTTTCTCACACTTCGGGGATTCTTGGACCATCAGGACGCAAACAAATGGGTTGAGGTTGACCACGGCGCAATTCCATTCCTCATGAACGGAGCTGATTGCATGGTCGCCGGCATTCATGGTGCTGAAGAAAGCGTAGAAGAGGGGGACTTAGTATGGATCCGAGATATGAAACATAAACGTCCGCTTGCTCTTGGATGGGCTTGTATGTCCAACGAGGCACTCGTCAACGAAACCAAAGGGAAGGGAATCAAAACCGTTCACTGGATTGGAGACGAACTCTGGGAAATGGAATAGAACTTTGCGGGAATCCCTTCGTAACCTACAAAAACGAGGACGGCCCCTTTTCACCCATGGCCAAGGTTATCGCAGGCGCAATGTGTCTATTCCTTCTCTTTGCAATGCTTCCAAATGCAGCTGCAGCGGATGGGACTGATGGTGAAGATGCAAATCCGACAGGGGACGTCCCCTTTACTGTCGAAGAACGAACAACGCCTTCACAAGACGGGGAAAAATGGAAACTTAGCGTTGCGATTGATGGAGATGCTGCAACAAATGGAACCACCCTTACACTTACGACTCAAATATGTATTAACAGCGGCGTATGCGACCCACCCATCAACCATGAGGTCACTGCCGATGAAGGAACATACAGTCTGTCATTAACACCTCCAGGCGACCACTCCTACGTCAATTGGCGGGTAAAGGCAACATACGCTGATGACTCAACAGATATATTTCCTGATGGAGACTGGTACAAGACATGGTCAACCTGCTATTTTACTGACGGTGAATACGGCGGAATACATGCCTCAGGAAATGGTTGTGAGATCCCTTCTGAAGAAGAGAGTTTCCTTCCCTTCATCGGAGTTTCACTCTTGGCAACAAGTATTGGTGTCGCAGGGCTCGCAATCGCTCGCAGAACAAAAGTAAACTAAGCGCGGTGATGTTCTACCAGTCGTTCCAAAAAGCGACGATGTTCCTGAGTCCAAGAAGTGAAACGAACGCTGACCATATCTCGGCGTTTACTGAGTACACCGTCATGAAAACCAGGGCAGTGTAGATCACTGGAAACCAAAGGAAGATGAGACCCTTTGCAGATTATCACACAGCCGTCTGATTCAGCTTTTGCTGTTCCAAAGTCAAAATTGACCACATCACCATCTTGGTCGCAAGTCAAACCGCCCGCCCGCATGAATCTCAAAAGAGCCCCAAGAATGGCTTGTCCGTCTTCGCCTTTTGCCGAATCTACGCCTCCGTAGGCGGAAAGAAAACTCAATTCAGCTTCGTTTTGCTCCATGAGGTGGTCAAGGCCACGGGAATCATCAGAGTTGTCCGCCATAGAATCACATCAAGAGACTGATTTCAAGTGAGTCCAACCAACAACACGTCCATCGCTTGCATCTGCGATTAAAGAGAATTGATTGGTCCATCCGCCAGAATCCCACTTTCGCTGGACATCTACCGTTGAGGCCCCACTCACCGAGTCAAACAACTCGGTGATATCGATTCCAAATCCAGAACCAGGTACGACTACCAAATATCCCATTCGTGTTTCATCGTGCAACGAGCCA
>JABJFP010000158.1 GCA_018662715.1 Methanobacteriota archaeon
CAAAAGAACCAACCCCTCGGTGTGGAAGAACATTGGAAAATTACCGGTACGGGGATTCCTCATATTGCTCGTACTCACTGCTGCAGTGACGTCTTACGGCATTGCCAATCTCGATGAGATGAACAAACCAATTACTGGCTCATCCGAAGCACCTGATGGAATTGATTCTCTTAATTCACTCGCTGAGTATTCTCGTCAATTTAGCAGTGGTCAAACATCCCTGTTCATCTACGATGCTACTGAGCGACCCAACCTAAATGGAACTGAAAACATCAGAGACCTTCCAGTCCTTGACTCAATGGATGAAATAGAAGGGGCAATAGACCAGGTAGATGAAACGGCAACAACGAGCATTATCACCTTCCTGAAAACCATTCCTGCAACAATTACACTTACAGAAGGTGTTACTGTTGGTGATGGTTCTCTTTGGGATCTGCTCCATGACCCTTGTTGGGATAGTGAAGAGATACTTGACCTCAACTGCCCTGGCTGGACCTTGATTCCTGTTTCAGAACGTGAAGCGCTGAGGAAGGACATGGTCAATGTGGCGTTTGACACGTTATCTGAGGAAGTTCGGTCGATGCTGTTGAATGAAAACGGTGACAAGGCGATTGTCTATGTGACCCAACCGTACATGAATCTCAATGTGGCCGGGGAACTTAGGGATGAGATCGATGGAATCCTAGGCGAAGGGCCCACATTGCTCAATACAAGAACATCCTTACTTACAGGTGGACTCCCTGTATCTCTTGACATCAATGATGGAATTCATGACACGCAAAGCAAGACAACAATAATCACGTTACTCGTTCTCACTGTACTTCTTGCCATTGTATTCCGCTCCCCGAGGTTAGGAATTTACACAATGATACCAGTGGCAGTAGTCATCTTGTGGCAACCACTCCTTATGCAAAGTGGAGATGTCAACGTGAATATTTTCACGGCAATGATTGGAACGATTGTCTTTGGAATTGGTGTGGACGATGCGATTCACGTCATGCATCGGATACAGGAAGAGGGGGAGTCGCCTCATGGCATGGCTTCTGCGATTGAAGAAACCGGTCAGACTATTTTTGAAACAACAATCACCACTGTCTCTGGCATTGGAGCAGGATTCCTGGCTGCATTCCCCGGCTTAGAGAATTTCTTCATGTTGATGTGTCTTCTGATTATCTTCGCATTCCTCACCAGTTCATTCCTACTGCCTGCTATAATCACCGCAGAACATGTAGTGAGAGCTAAAATCAACGGCCATCCGTCATGGATCGATTTCGGTGATGGAATCGCAGTTGGTCAACCTGATGTAATGAAATCACTTGATGCAATCGTAATTGATGATTAAAGAAGTGGGGTAAGTTGAGGACCATACCACAGAAACCCATTTCAAAATACTTCACAACACCTCTAACGCCCTTATTCCTCAGTAACCCAGCTGAACCCGCTGGCGGCGATAGTGACGGAATCAAATGAAGAAGAGTGAATCAATCATCCGTCTGGTAGTCCATGTGTAATGAATCATCTTGAGAGTGGAGGGAGTAGGGAGTAAGCCCCTTTCTGTTCCCTTTCGGTGATCGCATTCAACTGTGCATCCTACCTGTTCCTCGTCGTGCCGAGTTAACGGAACGGTTTGGACTTGCTCCAGCGGGGTTGCTCGTCTCATCGACAACAAGGCAATCTCGGTCTTTCAACGTCATCGTACACACCTTGCATCGTTCGTTTCTGCTGCATTGACCCAACCATTTCTGTTTGCTTCCTTCTGTCAGCCGCTTGCACTACGGAGAGGGGACTTTCCTCAGAGTCGAACTCTGTCAGCGATCCTCCTACTCCCTCCATGATGGACTGTTCGCCTCTCGCATTTCAATGCGCCGTTGGGAGAAAAACCATCACTGATAGGGATTTTCGCCAGGAGAAGAGACTTCGCGTGAAGCCCCATATGGACCTTGTTGACCTGCAGGTTCTATCTTCTTAACGGCAGGAGTTGAGCGTGAAGGAGGAGGTGCCATTTCTGGAACAACTTCACGTCGCAAACCATAGACAAGCAGACCAACAAGACTCAATGATAACAATCCGACAACAATCAACAAAGAAGAATTCACGCTTGCTATGCTGCCAAGCACGCCCTCAGTACGAGGCTCATCCACTCGGACTGTACTGGATTGGACGGATGGACCGTTCACAATATTAATTTCAAGCCACATTGTACCATCACGGGTCGGCTTCCATGAATAATCATACAGTACTGTTTCACCACTTTGAATTTCTAATGTTCGGGCGTCAAGTTGAGTTCGAGCGCCCGATGATTCCACGAGATTGACGATAACTTGAGCCTCACCATCTGCGAGACCATAGTTGGAGATCATTGTAGCAATTTCTACATAATCACCCTGATGAATATCTGATTTAGGATCCATCTCTACCTTTGAAAAGGAATACTCTGGCACCCGTTGTTCCAACGACCAAACTCGTAGAGGGGAGTCAATGTCATTGAATACCTCATTCACAGGATGGCCTGCTGCATCCATACCTGTCACCCATATTCGCAATTCAACTGAACTTGTACGGAACACTGGAAGCATCAATTCATCTAAGTCCAAAGAACTACGAACCGGAATGGATGTACCAGATAGACGTTCACCAAGGATTTCTAGAGGGATACTTCCATTGTCATAAACATAGGAATTGATGCCCAATCCCGCTTCATTAAGGGACCAGTGAAGGCGAAGTGTAGATTCATCCAATTGTGCACTCTCGTTGAGACGTAGTTCAAATTGCAAGCCTTTCCAATCCTCTTCCTTGAGTTCTGAATTCGCAGATGGACGGTCAATTGCGTTGACGCTTGGGGCTTGATTATCTACAATGAACCAGATAAAAGCCAAATTATCTCCCCTGTATATTGCGCCATTAGGAGCGTCAAACAATCCACCGGTCAAACCGTAGGTATTCTCCTGAAGTGGGGCCATGACCGTCCCGCTAAATGAACCATTTACAGTTTCAAGAACGACTGAGTTTTCTCCCAAATTAATCTCGACATCGATGTTCTCTTCAAGGGCTTCTCCGGTGCGGAACCACATCAGTGAGCCTGAAATATCAAACGTTGTTCTTGGTTTGACCCAGTAACCAGGCGAATCATTCGGTTCGTCTCCAAGTTGTATCAACAAAGAATCTTCATCAAACACAACCTCGCTTGAAAACTTCCAACATAATCGTTCAAGGGTGAACCGATTCGATTGTCCGGATTGGTCCAACATGGTAATATGAGGAATCCGAAGAAGGGATGTATCTGCATCATAGCCCCATTCAATGGAAAAATTCGCTTCAAATGCTCCGTTTCTTGAAAACAAATCATCTGCTTCAGTCGGGATAAGTTCACACGATTCCACGTTGACGAAATTGTGAGAAGATGTGCAAATTCCAGTTGTTTGGTTCCATGAGATGGTCGCTGGAGTCGGCGTATTTGATGCGAGCGAAAGATGGATTTCTGCAATGTCAAAGATTCCATTCTTTTCCCAAATGGGTACATTGATTGTATTCGTTTCCCCTGGGTGGATCCATGGATTCACACCTTGCTCCCATCCAACGGTGGCTGCTCCCAAGGAGGGCGCACCATTGTCATTGATTTGAACATGGAACAGAGGAGATGAAGGTGAACCAGAATCAGCCATCATGTGCCCTGCACTGTCCGCAACTTCCAGCCATCCAATGAAGTAGTCACCAAATACAGCATCTGAAGTATCGACGTACAACAGGTATTCATCCATAAGCAATGTGAGGTTTTCAGGGAGTGTTAGATCAAGGGTTTGAATCTCTTCAAGGTCCATTACTCCGTCCTGGTTAGCATCATCCACCCAAGAGGACCAGATATGCGACTTAGCATGTGTTGGAAGGTGAGGACGGTCGCTAATGGTGAACGCCAAAGAAGTAACTGGGCTTGAATCACGATGGTCAAACCTCTCAACATCAGAGGAAATGAGGGTTGGGGCAATGTTATCAAACAAGAAAGTGAACGAGGTTTCCACCTCATTTACCACGCTTTGACCACGAAGAGGAATCACTTCAACTCCAAGGTCGATTGAAGTTCGCCCAGTTGGGATACTGTAGGGGAACAAGGCGACACCGTTGCTGTAAGATGAAGTTGTAGCATATTCTGTACCATCCACCATAAATCGGACTAGGGCTTGTCCTGTACGTGGGGTACCTTCGTTTGCACCCTCAAATCCAAGAACCACTTCAACATTGATGAAATCACCAGCACGAAGATAATTATGAGTAGGAGATGAGCGGATTCCATTGCTTGAGAGAACAGACCACGATTCAAGGGAAATATCGTTTTCAACACCTTGGTCATTTCCTAAGCCAAAACTTGCAGACACAGGTAGCATTGGGCCGGTGGGTGCAAGGAAATTGACTGCAATCACTGCAGAGGATTCGTCGTCCCATGAATCCGGGAATTTGAATCGGTGCTGAATCTCTAAGAAACTTCCAGCAGAAATTGCATCAATTGAGCCAGATTCTCCATCGTCAAACCAGATGAGAGGGATACCGCTGGTTGTGCATGATGAAATACTGACTGGAGT
This sequence comes from Methanobacteriota archaeon, assembly GCA_018662715.1. GTDB lineage: Archaea > Thermoplasmatota > Poseidoniia > Poseidoniales > Poseidoniaceae > Poseidonia. The sequence goes on from JABJFP010000158.1 coordinate 4,575, forward strand.
AATTGGAAGTGCATTAACGGGACATCGGATGTTCGTCTGTTGGTTCGGACCGATTAAATTCAACTCAACATCCCATGATGATTGCTCAGCATGCGTGAGAGCGTCGGTCACACCGATTCCTGCAAAATCAAAAGTAGCTGCTGTTTCAATCCAATCGTTGCTAGGGACAAGGGTGTTTGAAACGTTTTCCACCATAAAGGAAACAGGTTCTACAGAGGCTTGTGTTTGCAGGTCAGTAACAGTAAGAGAAATCGCCCCAGTACCATCCATTCTAACCGGTAGCGCAATTTCTTTCTGGCCCTGAACGGCAACAACTGAGGATAGTGCATCGTTTAATCCGATAACGAGAGGGTGAACGGCATTGAGAGTGAGCGTTATGTCAGGGTTGTAAGGGGCAAAGACACCACCGAGAAGGACATCACCCGAGGATAATGAAGAACCGATCCGAATTTGCAAATTAGCCATCGGAAGTGAAGGAATACCCACTGTATTTGACGCACTCCCAAGAGCCGTATTAAGCGAGGCAAGTTCGGTTTGAGTAAGGGTTACAAACTCCATGTCTTGAAGATTTGATAAGCCTCTGTTGAGGATATCTTGCCCGTTAATCGACATTGCCATAAACGGACTTAACAGTTCTGCGCTTGGAGATGCTACTGCGAACTGAAAGGCATCAACACCATCGGTAGGGAGGGCAACATCAAAGTTGGCTGAGCCTGATGGAGATGTTGCAATGGACTGCCACATCTTACCGTTTAACAATTCATCTTGCAGGCCAAACGAACCCAAACCATTTCGTTCCATGGACCATTCAGAAGTACCATCAAGGCCGATGTCAATTCGTAGACCTCGGACAACAGAAGTTCGAACGAGTTCGACATCAAATGTGTCCCACGTGTAGGTTCCAGAGGTGCTCTTCATGCGGAACTGAGCCATAAAAGCAGGTGCATCTAGGTCCAAATCACCTTGTGAATCCACGGGGAGCCAGTTGAGACCTCCATCGATTGAAACCTCCATCACACCCGGGCCGGTGACACTGTTTGATGTCTTGACCGAAGAAAAACCACTTCGTAGATGGAACACTTCGGAGGTCACCGTACCACTGCTGGTAATCACACCGCTACTTTGCCACGAGCCAGATTGGATGTCCCAGCCGTCTCCAGTTGGATCATCATCGAAAGTTTTCATGAGATGACCATCGAATGAAATGCTACGAATTTTGGACACCCCACCTCCGGAGCCCTGCAGCATGTGAATCTGTAATCTTGCTGATGGGTATTCTTTCCAATCAATAATCCCAAGGTCGACTTGGGTAGACGTCATGTGTTCAAAACCAGGAATCGGCACCATCGTTTGGGCGTCCAAGAGTTGCCATTCAAATACAGAAGAGGGGTCAATTGTTGCATCCATCTGCATGAACCCGTAAGAGCGTTCTTCACCACGTCCCAAATCACTTGGCCCAAAGGCGCTTGATGTCCAATTTCCCTCTCCACTAGAGATTCCAGATGCTGCTGGAAGAATCTCTATGTCATCAATATTCCAACCTGTATATTGGACTGAACCATCGGTTGAGCCCAATCCAAACCGAACTTGGAAATTCGGATTGTTTTGAACATGAGTTGTGATACTCACGGTTTGTTGAGTATAACTTCCATCATTGATTGTGCTCGTCGGGTTGGACCAAACATTGACCCAGTTTCCTGTTGTACTTTTGACCGAAACGTATGCGTGGTCATAACTCGAACTCTCAACGCCCAGTCGCTTCATGAATTTGAGATCCCACGCCCCTGAACACCCTCCGCAATTCATTACTGGGGAGGTAGCCCAAAATGGCCCACCCATATTGCTTGGATAATTTCCGTTATAGGTGTAGATTGCCTTAGTTCCACTGCTGGCGCCAATGCTGCCATCAGTGCCGTAAAACCAAACGTTGGTGCCGCCAAGGGTGAAGGGGTTAACTCCCTCAAAATCATAGGTCCATCCTTGGGGTAGCAGCCCTAATTCAGAACCGTTGACATCCATACCGTCATACACCGAACCTTGGTCAAAATCACCCACTTCGCTCCATGATGAAGCGACTGAGTCACTGAGGTCCGAAGCCTCAATTCCAAGTTCAAGGGATTCAATCGCATGTCCATCTGGCACACTGAGACTCACCCGTTGATTTGCCCCATCGGGCCATGAACCAACCGTGATCGATGTTGCTTGGCCCAATGTTGAGGCCTTGGAACCGGTTTCTTCAGTATCAAAAAGAGCCTCACCGTGCCCGATATTCATGGCAGGAAGTAATGACATCAAGAACAGAATTACCAAGCCCGCTGCAACCCGCTGACTGCCTTGTCCGCCTCTCATGTATCTATCACACCAAATCAAGGGTCTAAAGCCTTCGGACGTGGGTGTCTGTATGATTGTGTGTGAAGAAATACAATAGGGCGGGTGCCCAACCCTCGGTCATGGATGTTGAATCTCTAAAAGCAGAAGCAGGAATCTCCGCCTGTTCATATGTCAAAAGCGGCATGAAAGTTGGCCTTGGAACCGGTTCAACCGTAAAATACACCATCTTAGAACTCGGGCGAAGAGTCAGGGAGGAAGGGTTAGAAATTGTAGGAGTCCCTACTTCCATTGCCACAGAAGTACTCGCTCTTGAGCAAGGTATTACCCTTAGTGAATTGGATGACTTGGACGGGCTCGATGTCGTCATTGACGGAACCGATGAGTTTGACCCCGATTTCCAATTGATCAAGGGTGGAGGGGCTGCTTTGCTGCGCGAAAAGGTCGTAGCACAATCCTCTGCAAAAATGGTGGTTGTTGCTGATGATAGGAAGAGGGTGCAATGTTTAGGAGCGTTTCCACTTCCGATTGAAGTAACACCGTTTTCTAGCGGCTCAACCCTCAAGGCAATACAATCAGTTCTCAACTGTAAAGCCTCAGTACGTCAAGGAAGCGATGGAAACCTCGTCACCGATAATGGAAATTACATCGTCGATGCACAGACCGGTCCGACGCTCAGCAATCCATCCCAAACAGAGGCGGAACTTCTCCACATTGCTGGCGTTGTCCAAGTTGGTTTGTTCACCAACATGTGCGACGTTGTGATATTAGCCGGTGCTGATGGCGTTTCGGTTTTGGAGAAGGAAGACACATCGTGAACCGTTGCTCTAGCACAGGCATGAACCGTTAAATAGGCGTGGCGGAAGGCCGGAGTGGGCCTGTAGCTTAGTCAGGTAGAGCGATGGACTCTTAATCCATCGGCCGCGGGTTCGAACCCCGTCAGGCCCGCCATTCAAATTAGCACTGGACGAGGCAACCTACAATTGCTGAGCGATGGACTGAGCCAAAGTTATGAGAATCTTCCGAACCAAGAGGGTCGGGTTGATCACCGACCAAGAATAAACGACCACTGGATTCAACACTGTTGATTCGCTTTACGACGAGGACATCCTTCTTGAGTGGGTGTTGCGCTAAGACAACCATTCCCACTTCGAGATGAGTGCGGTCGTCAACAGGTGCAAAAGTGAGAAAGTCACCATCGTGGAAGGTAGGCCACATGCTGTCGCCTTTGATGCGAACCTGAAACGGTTCGGACATGATTCGCCCTCAGGAAGCTCGAATCCAGGGCACTTCTCGGCCCTTGACTGACCAAAACATGTTGTGA
>JABJFP010000159.1 GCA_018662715.1 Methanobacteriota archaeon
AGCGAGAACATTAACGGCGTCAGAATCATGAGATATCGCGTGGGGAAGGTCCCCTACGGAGGAAGCATATCCACGCTTCTTGGCTTGAAGAAATTCACTCGCCAAGTTCGCGATACACTCCTTCATGACCCCCCAGGATTGGTGTATTGCCACGATGCAGATACCCTCAAAATTGGAACTGCTCTAAAGCGTACTAAATCAGTGCCGTTTGTATTTGATATGCACGACCTTCAACACACCTGGGTTCGTATGGAATCTCCGAATTCCCTGCCCAGAACCCTTGTTAGCCGCAGATTCAAGCAGAAGATGCTGAACCGTGCAAAACATGCCGAATGCATTATCACATCAAGCGGATGTATTGATGGAGGCACTCAACGAGGATTCGTAGAATGGCTTGCTCACCACGGCCTTGTTGGAGAGGTTGTGGAAAATCGTCCTATGCCACCTTTCCCTGAACCATCAACGAGAGCTTCAGAAGGGTGGACTGTTGGGTATCTTGGTCGGATTCGGGATGTAAAATCGTTTGAATTACTTCTCCGAAGCATAAAGCAATTACCCGTTTTGGAACGGCCAAAACTCAGAATTGCCGGAGATGGTACAGCAGCACCAAAAGTCCGACGAATGATGATGGACGCAGTGGAGGCTGGAGAGATTGAAGCGACGATTACCGGGGCTTTTACGAGCAAGGAATTCGGAGAGATCATCCAAGAAATTGACGTGATGTACGCAATGTATTCTCCTCTTCGGGGAAACATTATCCAAGGGGCAATACCTGTCAAAATGTTCGATGCTGCTGCCCACGGAGTGCCTAGTGTCGTTAACGATGATTGCTTAATGGGTGAGTTAGCAACGTTAGAAACAATGGGCATCTCAGCAGCATGGGGTAACCTAGATTCAGTAAAGAACGCCCTGTTGAAGGCCAACGGAATGAGCGTGGAATTAAATCACACTGGAGAACGTGAACAGTTGCGGTGGATGGCTGCAATGGATCCAGTTCTTAGTCAACTCTAGAAAAACGGAGGGCGGACTACCACGGCTCGAACCGATTTGCGTGGGCTCGCAACGATGAGAACTTCATCACCTTCGTTGACTCCATGTAAATAGCCAATACCGATCCCGAGGTTGTCCAGGCTTGGGGCTGGAGCTCCAGATGTGAGCCGACCTACGGATTCACCTGATTCAAGAACGACTTCCTTTCCTGGACGAGGGAGAGGGCCCTTCTCGACATATCGCACACCCCACCAACGTGCATCATCTGCTGCATGGCCTACAACGCGGTGGCGTCCGATGAATTCATGCTCAAGATCCAGACCAAATGGGACATTTGTTTCCCATGAATCCCTAGCGAGGAACGCTGGGTCAGCCTCTTCGCTAAGCGGTGGCCAACAAAAATCCACACCTGATAGGAGGAACCCTTTCTCCAGCCTCAAAGTATCACGGGCCCCGAGTCCGACTGGTGTTGCACCAGATGCGACCAGTGCCCTCCAAAGAACAGGTGCGTCTTCGTTTGGAATGAAAATCTCATACCCAGCCTCCCCTGTATAACCAGTGCCTTGAATCCAGCCTGAAATCCCTAATGGATTCTCAGTTAATTCTCGCCACTTGAACCGAGCCGCATGTTGGTCGTCACCCACGACTGATGCGAATATTTCTCTGGCCATTGGACCCTGAAGGGCTAAAATTGACATTTCATCAGAAAGATTCTCTAGAACTACCGAACCGTCTTCAGGGAGGTGTTTGGAAAACCAATTCCACATCACATCAATCATTGAAGCGTTGGGAACTCCAAGAAGTTCAGTCTCACTTACGACTGCGAAAATCATGTCGTCAATCAGGTGACCGTTATCGTCGAGAAAGTGAGTATAGGCACATCGAGATGGCGTGATAGCAGTCACACGCTGCGTCGCCAAACTTTCAAGCCATTCACGCACATGGTCCCCTGTGAACCTGAATGAACCCATGTGTGATACATCAAATAAACCGGCAGAGCGACGGGTTTCAAGGTGCTCTTCTTTGATGTTGGAATACCAAATTGGTAGTTCGAAACCATGGAAGTCAACCATGTTAGCGTCAAGTGCGAGGTGTTCATCAAAGAGGGCAGTCCGTACGGGTGGCTGGTCGCTCATAACCATCGGAAAACGGCCCGTCAAATAAACATCGGTTCAACATTCCATCAATTCATGGAGGGCAAACCACGCAGGATTTCATCTCCGTGTCGTAGAATTGCGGCGACCAATCGGTCAAGACTTTCAGTGGTTACATTTTGATTTGAAATAACTGGCCGAAGAATAACATCGTCACCAATATTGCTCCGACTCACCATAAACTGACCCTCTTGAATCAGGCGATTTCTCAATTCCCCATTGAGTTCGTTAAGGTCCATTTCCGTACCTGAAGGGGCATATCGGAAACATACGTTTGTCCACATACGAGAGGACATCAGTTGTAACGAAGGATGAGCATTGACTGAGGATTCAAGATGTGCTGCAAGGTCCATGTACCCGTCTACCATCTTCGACCAACCCGCATCTCCACGAACTCTCCATTCAAGCCATAATTTGAGGGCATCGTTACGCCTACCGCATTGAAGCGAATAGCGTCCAAGGTCATCATACTCAGCATCATCTAAAAAGAGATAGTGA
>JABJFP010000160.1 GCA_018662715.1 Methanobacteriota archaeon
ATTCTCAAAGGAATAGAAGATGGGAATCTCAATCCTACCGTCGACAGTATATTCCCCGCTGAAAAGGTTCAAGATGCGCATCAGTACATTCACGACGCTGAAAACATCGGAAAAGTCCTGCTGCAATTCTCACAAGATGATGGAGGGGCGGTACAATGAAGCGGAGCTTTGGACGATTGAAGATTACGACCCTTATTCTCCTCGTACTTCCTCTTGTAAGCCTTGCTGGATGTACATCGGAATCGGAAAATTGGATACGGCTTGATGCTGATGAATTCGCAACTGCGATTGATGATGAAGCAGGTGCCTTCCTTCTTGATACTCGCACTCAAGATGAATGGGAAGCGGATGGTCATCTTGAAAATGCGACACTTATCCCACACGATAAATTATCTGAACGAAGCAGTGAGTTGCCAGATGACAAATCCACAACTATTCTCCTCTATTGCCGCAGTGGAAACCGTTCTCAAGCAGCCGCCGAAACACTCCTCGACCTCGGGTATACCGATGTGCGAGACCTTGAAAGTGGAATAGTGGGCTGGAAGGATGCTGGATATTCTGTCATCTACGGTGCATGAAGAACCTTCAATAAACCTCAACTTCACAAGGATAACAAGGGGTAGCAAAATGAAGAAAGCAATGTCAGGTTTTGATCTACGGGCCATTGCTCGTGAATTAAACGAATTGGCCGGTGCCTATGTCAAAAAAGCATACATGCCCCACTATGAACAAGTCGTGCTTCGCCTCAATCCGAAAGGTGCCGACCAATCGGACTTGGTATTGGTACGTGGTGAGCGAATATACACGTCACAACGGGACCGGCCGATGCCGATGACGCCTCCCCCGTTCGCCATGGTTTTGCGAAAGCATCTACGGAATGCTCGTCTAACGGCTGTAAATCAAGTTGGTTTTGACAGAGTGTTATCCTTTCATTTTGACACCAAAGGAGGAGAGCGAACCCTTTACGTCGAAGTATTTAGAGACGGAAACATCATCTTAGCAGATGAAAATGGAATTATCGTTCAGCCCTTAACCCACGCCTCATATGCCGGAAGAACACTCAAGAAGGGCGTTGAATATGTCCCACCACCTGCCGCATTGGACCCGTACTCCCTAGATTTAGATGCTGTAAAATCTCTTCTTGAAGAATCGGACCGCGACCTGGTTTCCACACTTGGTGGAAAAGCGAACCTCGGAGGAACTCACGCTAATGCAGTTTGTGAACTTGCTCAACATGAACCCAATATGGACCCTCTAGAAGCCGATGCTGAAGCCATATATGGTGCACTGAAATCACTATTGGAAGATTTGGATTCAACAAAAAATGGCCACCTCATCGTTCAACTCAGCGATGATGATGGTGAAAACTGGTTATCCACGTACGAGTCTTTGCCTTTGGTCGAGCAACACCAATGGCTCGAGAAGAGGACCAAAGAAGCTACGCCTATTCTCTTGCCCTCACACAAAGGGAAGCCCGTTGTAAGTTTCTCCTCACTACGCCTCGCAGTGGATTCATGGAAGGGAAGCCATGATGCTCATGCACTGCAACGAAGAGAAGAAGAACGCTTCGAGCAGGCGGGCCCAGGTCGCGGACAATCGACAGATGCAGATCGCCTCGGCCGAAGAAAGACCCAGCAGGAGAAGGCCCTAGCCGGATTTGGAGTGAAAATCGAGAAACAGCAACGCCTAGGTCATCTCATTCAAGAACATTGGACCCACGTAGAAAGTCTTCTCAATCAAACCAAAGAAGCGGTAGAAGCAAACGGATGGGATGCTGTCAAAAAGGCATCCAAATCAATCCCGTGGATCACTTCAATTAACCCTTCAAAACGAGAAATCAACGTGATTTTACCCGATGAACAAAACGAACCGAAAGGCCCACAAGTTTTGCTTGAACTCGACGCCACGGTTTACCAGAATGCACAACGATACTTTGACTCCGCAAGAAAACAGAAGAACAAGACCAGCGGAGCCGTTGATGCTCTAGAAGAAACTGAGCGGCAATTGAAGCGAGCAAAGAAGAAAGAAGAGAAGCAAAAGGCAAGTGGTAAACTCAACCGGTTGAAGCGTAGCAAACGAATGTGGTTTGAGCAACACCGATGGGGTACAGTGAGTGGAGGCCACCTTTTGGTTGGAGGCAAAGATGCAAAGGGAAATGATTCCGTCGTCAAAAAGCATCTTTCGGGCTCTGACATGTACCTTCACGCAGACCTTCATGGTGCGCCCTCCTGTAGCCTAAGAGCAACTCAAGGGTTTGCACTGGAAGAACGAAGGCCAACCCATCTTCCTGCAGACATACCAGCCTATCGGCTGGTAGACAAACTTGGAGATGAGCGCATCAATGAAGAGAAGTTGAACCAAGCTGCTATGCTGGCACTTTCTTGGAGCAGGGCTTGGAACAGTGGAGGCTCCCATGGAACGGTCTATAGCGTCAAGCCTGCACAAGTTTCGAAGACTGCACAGACGGGCGAGTACGTTGGAAAGGGTTCATTTATCGTCCGTGGCCAACGAACCTGGTACAAGGATTTGAATGTTGAAATTGGAATTGGAATCGTTGCTATCAATGGAGTCCCCCTCATGATGACTGCCGCTCCGGATGAAATTCGTACAATGTGTCCACGTTACGCAATTTTAAGACCAGGCCTTACCAAAAAAGAACGAATAGCGAACCAAATCTACAAGGTTACCGGGCTATCTACAGACGACTTGCTTGGCGTACTGCCAGGCGCCTGTGAGGTTGTTGAGGAGCACGGAATATTTTCTCACCCACTCCCGCTTAAGGAGGAAGAATGATGGATGAGAATACGCGCTCAAGTCCTGAAATGTGGGACAGAAGATTCGGATTAGAGGCGTTCGCATACGGCAAAGAGCCTAATGTGTGGCTCAAAAACCGTATTGAATCCATGAACCCTGATTCAAATTCCAAAGCCCTATTTCCAGCCGATGGCGAAGGAAGAAATGCCGTTTGGGCTGCTGGGAAGGGATGGAATGCTGAAGTCTTTGACCTCTCCGAAGAAGGGAAAAAGAAGTGCGTGCAACTTGCTGAGAGTTACAATGTAACCGTAGAGTATCATGTCGATGATTTGGTGCTTCGTTCATTTGAAACCGAAGATTATGACCTCATTGCATGCTCTTGGTTCCACACACCTACACCGATTCGGCAGCGCCACATGCCTCGCATGCTTCACGCATTGAAGCCGGGCGGACACTTCGTCATGGAAGGCTATCACAAGAGTCAATTTCCCTTAACCAGTGGCGGGCCGAAATCGTTAGATTTACTGTTTGACCTCGATACCATTCTTGCCGAATTAACCGGTCCTCATGCACCTGAAATGTCAATTATACACGCATCGGTTGAAACCACAGTGCTCAATGAATCTGATTTACATCGTGGAGAGGCTCGAGTTGTTCGATTGCATTTAGTGAAAACAGAACCTATTGCAGGCATCAAAATGAAGTAGAAGTAGAATTTAGCCTGTCATATGCGCATAATTTGGCTGGTTTTTATTTTGCTGACGTCAAGTTTTGCCTCTCCTTTGGTTAACAATTCGGCCGCACAGAGTGTAGTGGCCGCTGTAGAATTGAGCTGTACTGCACCTTACCCAAGCGGTAGCGTGGAAATCGCAGTCCATCCTGGCGCAACATTGACTGGATATGCAGACTGCACGGTTAGCAATCCTTCACTTCACACTGAGAAAATCGCAATCGAAGTAACCGCAGATGGACTAGCAACCGCTGCTCCTGGATCAATCTATCTTGCATCGGGTGATGAATCGGACTTCCAAGTCGCCATAAGGGCCGACAGTCAAATGGCCGTACAGTCAAGGTCACTCACCATCACGGCATCTGTTCAAGAAACAAGTGGTTTGCCGCCTCCCAATCTTGCTGAGAGTTCTGTGAACATGATGGCAAACATCTTGCAGCATGCTGGACTCAGCCTGGAAATGACAAATCCTGTTGCGATGATAGAGACAGGTACAATTGAAAGTTTACAATATAAGATCTACAATCAAGGCAATGGCATAGATCAATTCATCCTTTCCACAAATGGTGATGTTGTTAATGGAGTAAGCGCATTTTCCCTCCCGTTCACTGGGATAGAAGTCGAACCCAATGGGCCCCCTGCACTCTTTAGAATCACAGTAAACACGCCAGCAGATGGCTCCGATTGGCCGTTAAACGCAGATGGAGTCCACACCCTGGCGGTAGATGTTGAAGTGATTGTCAAGAGTCAATTCAGCTGCGAATATACCAATGAGTGCATGTCGATGAGTTTGACTCAGAAGGTTATTTTCTTTCAAAACCAAACGTTAGAAGAACTAACAGAAGCGAATGAATTGTCAAGTTCTACAGATCAACAAATGTTGATTTATGGAGGGACAGGGGCGACGTTACTTTTTCTGCTGTTCATATTCTTTGCAATGAGAAAAAAGCAATCTTGAACGAAGATAGACTTCAATCACATTCATCGTGATGCAAATAACCGATTCCTTAGAGACCAGCCAAATCAATACTCATGAAAGAACTGCTGTTCTTTGATGAACCATCACTTCTTTCGCTTAAATGAACGAGGAGGAGAGCCTCTACGTCGGGAAAAGTTTGCTCTTGATGGGCGGGGTCCAGAACGTGGACGGGGCGGAGGTGCTTTCTTGCCCGTATGCTCTTTCTTCTCCCCA
>JABJFP010000161.1 GCA_018662715.1 Methanobacteriota archaeon
GACATGCTCAATAGAGAACTTGCAGACCTAAGAATCGCCGATAAAATCGGTACTGAACGGGATACTTCGGCTATGAACCTCAATGAGTTTGAAAGTTATGTTGCTACATTACAGCGTTCGGATTCAACGGTGACTTTGGGGACTACATCGTCACTTCCAACCCGATTTATTTCTCAATTGAACGGAGAGGTTGAGCGGCTCAAGGAGATGGGTTGGGATGTTGAAGACTGGCTTTCATCTTTACCTGACCATCCAGGAGATGTAGCTCGACAACTCAATTTAGCACGACAGCATATCCAACATCATGAAGTGTTGAGGCGCCGACTTCAGTACCTTCCGTGGAATAGGGATATCAATTTAGCATTGCAACTTGAATTGGAATTGAGGCGCCCCTCCCGCTTGCCTTCGCTCAGCGATAGGATTCCTGCATTGTCTGCACATCTTGCACAGCGAGCCGTGGAAGACGAATCGTTTGAACTCAAATTATGGAAACCAAGAGTTGCTCGTCCAACCTTGGTCCCACTCCACGAAAGAGGACGGCCCGTTCAAGCACCTGCAGATACTCTTGAGGACGCCCATGAGGCCATGCTTGAAGCTATGGAACCTCATGATAGCGAGGAGAACTTTGACGATGCAGAAGAGCCCACACTTCCAATTTCAGAGCAACCATCAAGCCTGAAAAGAGATTACAAACCAGTTGATACGGCTCCAGAGGTACAACGAGTTGAAGCCTCAACTGCTAGCGAAGAGGATGTCGTTGTGGAACTGGATGAGCAGCTGGACGAAGACGTGTCCAGTGAGCCAACAATGCCCTTGCTTGAGGCCACATTACCAGTTCGTCAGGATGCAAGTGGAGAGGATACTTCTGCCGCTTTGAACGCTCTTACAACTTTGCTCTCCCAACTCGGATTGGCCGATGCTGCTCATTCAACTGAGCATATTGGTCTTGATGCAATGGGGGACGTGCGAAGGGTACTTGCTGGACATGTGAATGTCACTCCTCGTGATGTTCGCATTGCCCGCTTGCTACGGATTACATTGAGATGTTTACCTGATGGTACTGGAGACGACAAGCAACGAGCCGAGGTGTTGCAGGTACTTTCAAATTCAATTAAGCCCCTAAAAAAGTGGATGCGCCATCGGTTGGAATCACGCCACTCCGGTGCAAGTGGCGACCTTTTGAAGGATGCTGCTGAACTCGGAACTTCCCTCACTCGAATACCGGGCCCAGGCCGAAGGGTTCCCCTGATGCAGGACGAATATGTTCTGCCGCACGCTCTTGATGAAATTAAGAAGGAAGCTCAACGCCTCTATGATGCGATTGTTTTGCCTTCCGCGGGCGGCGTTGCAGCCTAATTCAATCCCAAAGAGGGTCCATGGCCGGCGCCCCAGCTTGCGGCACAGGCGGCGGGAGCGGCGGCGGCGGGAGTGAATTGAATGGAACCATTGCTGGGGCCGCGGGTGCTGGCGGTAACGGAAGGGGTTGGGGAATCGGTGCTGCTACGGGTGGAGAAGGAATATCCGTTTGAGGCGCCGTAACAGGAGGCCCTGCTAGAGGAATGGGATGAAGCGCAGGTGGAGCTGGAATTTGGGACGGTATGGGCGGCTGTGGTGATATGTTTGGGAGAGGTTGTGCGGCCGGAACAGGTGATGGCTTAACGTGTTCAATTACGGTTGGCTGTATTGGTTGCTTCATTGACTCTACGATTACATCAATGTGTTGCGTATCGAGTTCCCCATCCCGCAGGAAACCTACGAATGCTGGCCCGAGAAGGGCAGTGCTGTTGTAGATCAAAAACGGGTTTTGCCTCCATCCCGAGAGGTAAAAGTCATGGCGTCCCCCGTGGTCAGAAAAGGAAATCCGATGGAGGTCCAATTTAGCCAGCAGTATCCCTGCCAGTCCAGCCAAAATGAATGCCCCTCCACCAATCATGGGAAGGTTCGTCAACATCATGAGCCAAACAAGCAGACCAAAACCGGCTGAGCTGGCCCAAATCGGCATGAGGCGTTGAAAAATATCGAGGTGTGTATGGGAATATCCGGAAATGTGCTCTTTGACCAAGGCCATACGCACGTTGAGGCGGCGAATACCGTCTGTGTCGTACCGAGACTCTACAATCCTCATCAGCTTTTCATCAACGATAAGTGAGGTTGACTGGTGCCCCGTTACATGTTGGCTCAGAGGAAACTCCGTTACCGTTTCGCCTTGAAGGGCCAAAATAGGAGCCGCTCGAACGGGGAATGACCATTCTGTTGATGGTTTATCATCTTCATTATTAGGCTCGGAATCGGGATCTCCCTCTTGCGTACCGTCATTGTCAGTGTTAGCAAGTTGAGTTACCTCTCCGAGAGTGACGTCATCCAAAGATGGGGTTTCTTCTTCCTCTTGCGCGGGCCAGTCCGTAGCAATGTCTTCGTCCATATACGGGCAAAGCCGATATTGCTTTTCAACGAACCGCTCACTCAGCGGTGGACTTCAGAAAGCCAGATCTTCACGCCTTCAGGGGCCTTGAAGTCCTTGCCTTCTTTGGTACCAATCAGTGTGGAGGCGGTTGATTGGTTGATGTAATCAAGCACTTTTCCAGTTACGGGTCCGTTGAAGATTACAGCTTCTGCCTCTTCTGATTCTGTCATTGCTGATTCAAGTTTTGAGGGTCCGATTTGTTCGGAAAATGTACCGTCAGCAAATCGAATAACGGCTTTGTTCTTACCGATGTCTTCCGCCATGTCAAACAATTCTTGGATGTCTGCTGGAGCAAGTTCAACTTCTTCAGAAGCGAATTCTTCATCCATATCCTTATCCCAATCCTTATCTTTTTCACCGCCGAATTTTTCGTTATCCTTGGCTTCTTTGTTGTCAAGTTGGTGCTTGAATTTAGCAGCGTCTACCTTCTTTTGAAGGCGCATGGTGACGGTCTTTTGAGGCAACAGCTCCCATTCTTGTCCAACAGGTGCTTGAGCAACATGATCGACCTTCATCGTGTCATAGAGTTGTAAGAATAGCATTTCACCGCCACGGTCACCATCAATAGCGACGGTGACGCTTTCCTTGCTGTTTGCCAAATCGATCAGTTCTTGCTTGATGTTACCCGAGCCATCGGCACTGATAGCGTTCTTGAGTCCACAGTTCAACAGGTTTCGAACATCGTTTCGACCTTCCACGATAATCAGGGAAGATGAGGATTCAACGTTTGGCCCACATGTTAGTCCGTGGAAGGAAGTTGCAGTTCCAGTTGTGAGTACTGAACGAACTTCTTCAATGACAGTCTTTGACGCAGCTTCTCCAGAGTTGACAAGAGAAAGGAGGAGTTCCTTTGCTCGGTCAACAACTGCAGTTCTCTTCGTAGCACGAATGTCGCTAATTTCAACAACTTTGATGATGGAGTTGCAGGGTCCAATTCGGTCAATTGTTTCTAACGCACTACCAATGATGGCGGTCTCAACGTTATCCATGCTGCTTGGAATGATGATTGTTCCATGCACTTTTCCGTTCTTGGTTTCCATTTCAACATCAACGTGTCCGATACGAGCGGTGCGTTGGAGTTTTCGAAGTTCAAGTTCATCGCCAAGAAGCCCTTCGGTTTGGCCCATTATGGCCCCGATGATGTCCTTGCGTTGGACCGTTCCGTTCACTTTAATATCGGCTCGAATTTGATATTTCATAGCCTTGCCTTTTGAATTTCCGCCGCCAGGGCGACCGTTGTTTCTTCCCATGAGAATTCCTCTTTTTCTTACGAACACATGAACCTTGCAAATCAGTGCCGAACGATCTATCCGGTGCTGTCATTTGCAGCCATCCTCGGAAGGATGAAGTGAATGTGAACGCTTATCCCAGCAGCCGACCCTTTTTGAAACCTCTCCACAAACGAAACCCTAACATTACGTTTTTTTGGAACGGATTCTTCAAGTGGATGAAGTTCTTGGATGAACATGTGTCATCGCCGGAACTTGGGAGTTTGGATGTTTTCCGTTCAACCGTCGAGGTCATGCTTATTGATGGCGTCCTTACGAGGGAAGAGAAGCGCTTAATCATCAAACTCGCCAACGTTTTGGAATTAACTCCGGACGAGCCTGCCTACATTTACGAGGCCATTCAAACCAAACGTGATTCTCGCCCAGGCCCTTCGATATCCCCTGAGGTTATGCGCTCAATTTACACCAAGGTGTTTGAGGTCGCTATCGTCAATGCCTCACTTTCTCGTGACGAATTTCGCGTCCTCGCCCATCTACGGTCGCAATTTGACATCGACGACAATCAGCACAAAGAAATTGAAGATGAGTTACGCGAAATGGTCAAAGAAAAATATGAAGATGCTGCCGTCATCGACACCCTGATGAATACCTTGCGGGATTCGGTGGGGATGGTCGGGGACCTCTTTGATACGTTCAGAAAACGAATCAATGAGGGTGAAACCCGTTGAACCCTCACCTTGATGACTGGCTGGAGTCACAGCCCACTACGTTGCTGAAATCCAAGCGTAA
>JABJFP010000162.1 GCA_018662715.1 Methanobacteriota archaeon
ACAACCCATGCTATCTGTGGTCAATTCAATCAATTAAGTGACACATTTGTAACTCAAATTGTGATAGAAGGCGCAGGTCAAGACGAGGATGGAGATGGAATACCGACTGTTGACGATGCTTGTCCTCAAGGAATTGGGAAAGCAGAAGGATGGGTTTCAAATGAGGCTACCGATGGTGATAGAGATGGTTGTAAAGACAGCAGTGAAGATAATGACGACGACAATGATGGCATTACTGACGCTCTTGACCTATGCCCTGGTTCCTACGGATGGGTGAGTACTCCATCCGCAGATTATGATTCTGATGGATGCCATGACACGGACGAAGATAGCGATGATGATGGTGATGGGGTTTTGGATGTTGATGATTTGTGTCCAGTAGGCCAACTCGGTTGGAGTTCTAATGATTACAGCGATTGGGATAGCGACGGTTGTTCTGATCTTGACGAAGATGACAATGATGACAATGATGATTTTGATGATTTAAGTGACCAGTGCCCAAAAGGTTCTATCCTCTGGCAGACCAATTCTACAACAGATTGGGACCAAGATGGGTGCAAGGATTCTACTGAAGATGATGATGACGATAACGACGGTGTGAATGATGTCAATTCAACGGGTGCGCCATTGGATTTGTGCCCGCAAACCCCACTCAATTCTACAACTGTCAACGATGTAGGATGTTCTGCGGTCCAACGTGATACAGACCAAGACGGCATTAACGATTCACTCGACCAGTGCGAGGGAACTCCTGCGGGCCTTACCGTTAACACAGTTGGATGCGCTGACCTTGATGGAGACGGAGTTTTCGCCAATGTGGATTTATGCCCAGAATCACCAGAACGATGGACCGTTGATGCTGTGGGATGTGCAGTTGTTCAAGTTCCCGTGAATTGGACGAGTGCCTCAACCTTGAATGGACCAATGCAAACTGTCCCCAACTTTTCATTCCCCACTCTAAGTGGGACATATAATTTCCAGAACGAGTGGACAGGGGATGATGTTTACATGTTTATGTTCAAGTATACCGATTCTAGTGGTTCTTCAAATTCAGCAACTTGGGGGCAAAATCCAGGTAAATTTATTCGTAACCTTCCTGAAAACATGCACGTATTCTATGGTTCATTTGATAATTCATATCACAACGATGTCATTCAGCAACGTAACAGTGTCCTTGCGGGTTTAACCACCTCTGAAGAAACAAAATGGGAAAGCCGAATCCACTACATTGATGTTGACGCAAGTAACCTTGGGGGCGGCCTTGGTTCAATGATTTCTTCCTTCAATAATCCATTCTTTATGGGAATCGACAGATTTCAACTATCCCGAGAAACAGGTTCATTGTACGCATGGACCACTCAATCAAATGATCCGTACCATTTATCACATGAGCCAAATCAATGGGTTGCAGAATTTCCAGTAAAAATTCGTGAACAAGACCCAGGTGTTCATGCAATTGATATTCTTGATTTCCAGCGCCACACTGGTGGTTGGGGTGGAGGATTCTCATCATTCGCAAATTCCACATTTGATTTACCAAATGACCTTTCTACATATGACACCTTAGAAGTGTACCATGAACATGCTTGTTACGAGCGTAAAAACAGATATCAAAACTCTGACCAGAGTTATGGGGGATGTCACGAATGGGATTATTTAGCCAACCTCTACATTTGTGATTCAAATGATTCTTCAAAGTGTAGTACTGAGATTATGCGTTGGATCACAACCTATGGTCGAGAAGGCCAGTGGCTCACTGATATCTCTCCATATTTGTTTATGCTTGACGATGGTGAAGAGCGGCGCTTCAAGTACGGCGGAGCAAACAAGGGGGACTTAACCGTCACCTTCCTGTTCAGTAATTGGGGCAGTGGCGAACGAGCCATTGATGCAACGTATGCGTTCAGTGGAGGCCAGTTTGATGGCACCTATAACAACGAATCATTATACAACAGACAACTCAATTTCACGACACCATCATGGGCAACTAAGGTCGAAATTGTAGCAACTATTACCGGCCATGGATTTGGGAAGGATAATGCAAATTGCGCTGAATTCTGCGATCACCAACATTACTACACTATGGGTTCTAACCAAATTTACGAATGGCATCCAATCGTATACAATAACGAGGGTTGTGAAAATGAAGTTCGTAACGGCGTTGTGGCTAACCAATTTGGTTCATGGCCATTTGGAAGGGCAGGATGGTGTGCTGGTCAGGATGTGAAGCAATGGACTTACGACATCACAGATTGGGTTGACAATGGTACCGATAACAACAATCACATGGTCTACCGCGGTTATTACAACGGTCAGGAATATGTTCCTTCGGACGGTGTTGGAAACGGCCAACGAAATATTCGGGCAGTGATATGGGTCGTTTACTACGGCCCTACGACATCTTAGACGCGTTCGGTGTTGGAGCTGCCATCTGACTGGGGTCTTGCGCAACGAGAGGTGTGTCTAATTCATCGTAGTCGCTGTTTCTTCTCTGTGGTGTGAAACCTGCTCTTCGAATTGAATCCTGAAGTTCTATCTCAGAGGCTTCCAATTTCTTCGTACCTGATGCGGATACAACATTTTCTTCCATCATTGTTGACCCTGCGTCATCTGCCCCTCCCAAGAGGGCCATCTGCGAGATTGCAAGGCCCATTGTTGGCCATGATGCTTGTATGTGCTCAATACTGTCTAAGTAGAGCCGAGAAATTGCAATATGACGGAGATATTCAGAGGACCCAGCGCCTAGAGTGTGTTTATTTTGTCCTTTGTTTCGTTTACCAAAGGTGTTTGTTTCCAATTGAACAGGCCATGCAATAAACGATGTGAATCCTTTACCGTGCTGTTGTAATGATGCATCCTGTAGTTCTCTTATGCGAGCCATATGTTCAACTCGTTGCGCCATTGACTCTCCAAATCCGATCACGTTGGTTGCGCTCGTTGTGAGACCCAAAGATTGAGCTTCTTCCATAACTCTTAGCCAGTTTGAAGGATGACCTTTCTTGGGCGAGACATCGGTGCGCACATCCTCAACAAGCATTTCAGCGCCTCCCCCAGGAAGTCCGTGCATGCCTGCCTTTTGGAAGAGTGAGAGAACCTCAAGTGTTGACAAGCCCGAAACCTCGGCGATTCCTTCAATTTCAATCGGGCTAAAGCAATCCAAATGAATGGTGGGGTGTTGTTTGCATAAATGGGCAATCAAATCGGTGTACCATTCAATGGGCAATTCGGGGTTTACCCCTCCTTGCATCAATATGCGAACGCCGCCAATGGCTTCGAGTTCAATGATTCGGTTTGAGATTTCTTCAAATGTTTGAGTATACGTCTCTGCGTGTCCAGGAGGACGATAGAATGAACAAAACTGACAGTTGATGGTGCAGACATTTGTGTAGTTGATGTTCCGGTCAATGAGATACGTCACCTTTCCGTCAGGATGCATTGCTAGCCTTCTAGCGTGAGCTGCCTGCATGAGGGCGTGAAGTGGAGCATCATTGTAAAGCAACGTTGCTTCTTCTTCGGTTAAGCGCAGTTGTGAGGCGTTTTTAGAATTCCATTCCCGCTGACGCTCCAAGACCTTTGACCAACTCATAGAACTCCCTCAAGACAACGGTTGACCGACGATGGATTGTATATCGTCTACTGTTTTTGGGCAGGCGCTTGTTAACACGACGGGACCGTTCTCGGTCACCAATACATCGTCTTCG
>JABJFP010000163.1 GCA_018662715.1 Methanobacteriota archaeon
AGGCCCTCAACGAGGTCAAGGCTATGATTGCTGAGAGAGCCGCCGAAGCTGGAGGTGAGAAGTGATGTCACTCAAAGGAAAGAAGCAAGCGTTCAATATTCTACGAGGCGAAGGTGAAGAAGCGAGTCTTGAATCATACAATGTTGAACTCGACGAGGGAATGGTCGTTCTTGACTGTCTTCACCGAATTCAACACGAGCAGGAACCAGACCTTTCCGTTCGCTGGAACTGCAAAGCTGGAAAATGTGGCTCTTGTTCTGCTGAAATTAACGGACGACCTCGCTTAATGTGCATGACAAGAATGAGCGATGTCGTTGCCGAAACTCCCGAAGGGCAACCTATCGAAGTGCGCCCAATGAAAGCCTTCCCTCACGTCAAAGACTTGGTTACCGACGTGAGTTGGAATTACGAAGTTGCTCAGCGTATCAAGCCAATTAACGGGCCTGATGAGATGAACTGGGAGTTCAATCAAATGGAAGCAGACCGCGTCCAACAATTCCGAGAATGTATTGAATGCTTCTTGTGCGTCAACACATGTCACGTGTTACGAGACCATGCATTGTTTGACGGGTTCGCAGGACCACGCAACCTTGTCCGATTGGCCCAATATGAGATGCATCCGCTTGACACAGAAGACCGAATTCCAGAAATCAAAAAGGAATTTGGTGTTGAGTACTGCAACATTACCCGTTGCTGTACGGAAGTTTGTCCTGCCGGCATTCAAATCACAGACGATGCCATCATTCAACTCAAAGAACGCGTTGTGGATCGCTATTACGACCCTCTTCAGCGAATATGGAGAACCATCACTCGAAAGAAGGTAAGGTACTGATGGTATTTTCATCCTAACCTTTCTTGCAAAACGTTAGGCATCTGTGGCGAAGTACGAATTACCGGATTCCGGACTAATGTTTTCACATTTGAGGCAATATAATATATCGTATTAGTTTTTAACACCCATTACTCGTTTTTTTGATGTTGGATATCGGGGGATTGAAATGGCAAAAAAAACTGTTGAGACCATAATATCAGGCGTCGTCAAGGGCGACATCAAAGGTGTTACCGATGAAATCAAGGGCACTCTTGCTCGAACCATCGGTTTAGCCGGTGTCGTGATTATCTCACTGTCTGCAATGCTCCCGGGGATCTTCGTTACTCCAACATTTGCAGCACAAATCATGGGGCCAGGAATCTGGTTGGCGTTTCTTCTCGCTGCCTCTGTAGTCTTACCAGGGGCGTTATCAAAATCCGAATTATCATCTGGAATGCCTACCAGCGGCGGCTCGTACGTGTTTTTGGAACGAACCTACGGGCCGATGATTGGTACAGTAAGTGGTTTAGGCCTATGGGCCTCATTTCTACTGAAATCAGCATTTGCTTTGATTGGCTTTTCCGCATACTTTCTCGCCGTCACAAATTATTTTGATGTAGAAATCAATATCATGGCCCTTTCCTTATCGGCTTTGTTGTTGATAACAGTCGTCAACATTATGGGAGTTAGCAAGGTCAAAGCAGTTCAAACTCCGATTGTTATTATGACGGTTCTCCTTCTACTTGTCATCTGTGTCGCAGCCTTATTTTCCCCTGACTTTGATGCTAGCATTCCTCTAGACGGGGCGTTTAACACTGATGTTTGGACGTTGGCTGAGACCGCAGCATTCGTATTTGTTGCTTATGCAGGTGTGACGAAGATAGCCGCAATAGGGGGAGAAGTCAAGGAGCCTGAAAAGAACCTCCCAGCAGGTATCATGCTTTCTCTCCTCATCGCTACTGTTCTTTATTCGGTCATTGCTTTCTTGATGATGGCAAGTATACCCGGAGAATGGTGGATTGGAACCGATGGAAAAGTAGTGGAGGACCCCATCTACGTTTTTGCTGAACATGTGGTTAATACGAAGTTTGGAATCTTTGCTGCGATACTTTCAGTTCTCACCATGATTTCTATGGCCTTAGCAGGAATTCTGGCCTCCTCACGGTTCTTGTTTGCAATGGCTCGAGACAATCTTTTGCCTCAACCGCTTGAAAACGTAGGAGTGAGGTATGAAACACCCCACATACCGATTATCATTACTGGCCTTGCCATGTGTCTAGCAATCTTGTTTGTACCCCTCAAAGATGTTGTAAAATTAGCATCAGGATTCAAAATCATGATTTTCATGATGATCAACTCCTGTGTCATCGTTCTTCGCCAGACCAGTGACAGACATGATTGGGACCCTGCCTACAAGGGACCGCTCTACCCGATTATGCAACTCTGGGGAATCATTGCTGGAGCTTGTCTTATCATTCTCATGGGCTCTAAAGCCTTCATCGGTGGCGGTGCTGCAGTCGTTGCCGGTCTCGCCACCTACTACCTGTATGGCCGGAAGCACTACTTGGCCTCGGATAAAACCCCAATTGCGACATTTAGAGAACAATTTGGCAGAACATCACCTTCCGAACATCAGCGTAGGCTCGCCGCCTTCCATGCGGCTGACCTTGGTGGTAAAGGACACCTCAATGTGATTGAATTCCAAAGTGCCCTCCGTGCCCTCGGGTTCACCTATTCCGTTGATGAGTCTCGAGCAATTTTCCATGAATCCGATGAGGATGAGAACGGCGTTATTGATATTGAGGAATTCTTTGCCCTCTTCGCAGACTCTGCTGAAGAGTGATTCAGCATAGTTTTCATTTGAAAAGCAGACTATGAGTTCTTGATTTTTTAGTGAACATACGGCGTTTGAAAACACCGGTATATATCCAATAGAAAGCGAGCGTGCGCTATGATAGGCCGATTACCCGAGCACCTGGCCGACCGAGTGCGAAGGCTCAATGACAAAGATCAACCAACAGGGCAGGGGCCAGTCGTTGTTTGGCTCAAATCATCGTTTCGGGTAGATGAGAATCCTGCAATTGATATCGGGCGATATATCGCTGCAATCTACGACCTTCCGTTGGTCATCTATCATGGACTTGATGAGAGGTACCCGTTCGCATCCTTGCGCCATCACAACATGATTCTTGATGCAGCAGTTGACATGGACGATAGATGTTCTAAACTTGGTTTGCGCTACACGTTCCACCTCGCAAGAGATGGGCATCGCCCGTCTGTGATGCGCTCTTTTTCTGAACATGCAAGCTGTATCGTTACCGATATGTTCCCGCTTCCTCCCTGGACGAAATGGGTCAAAACTATTGCTCAGATGGCCCTTTGTCCAGTTATTGATGTGGACTGCCATTGTGTTATACCTATGCCGCTGTATGGGAAATCTGTAGATCGACCGTTCAAATTCCGTAATGCTACCAAAAAAATGAGAAAGCGAAGAGTACAGGCCGCTTGGCCAGTCTGTGACGTGAAAACACGTTCTTACAATGGCCCCTTGCCGTTTGATCCCATAGATGTACAATCAGAACTAAGGAATCCAAAGAAACGCTTTCGGTTGCTCCGAACCTGCAACATCGACCCTACGATTCATCCAGTCTGGCAGGAATGTGGTGGTGAAAGTGTTGCTCTTAGCAAATGGCAGGATTTCCTTTCCAACGGACTGAACGGGTATGCACGTAGAAGAAACAATGCTGCAGACCCATCAGGCGTCTCTCGCCTTTCCTATGCGTTCCACTATGGTTTTCTTTCTCCAATGAGGGTGGCTCGGGAAGCCGCCGCAGTCGGGACAAAGTCAGCGGACAAATACTTGGATGAACTTCTTGTTTTTAGGGAACATGCATGGCACCATATTTACAGTG
>JABJFP010000313.1 GCA_018662715.1 Methanobacteriota archaeon
ACTAGGTCATCCCGATGGTCCTACTGTAAATCTTGATCGAGTGTCACACAAGATCACATCACTAAAAGCAGAAGGAAATAATTTCATGGGCAAGGCAAGGATCCTTGATACTCCCATGGGTAAAATTGCCAAGAGTCTTCTCGGTGAAGGTGTAAAACTTGGTGTTTCATCTAGAGGGATGGGTTCCCTCAAAGAAGAAAATGGTGTGAAGTATGTTAGTGATGACTTCATGCTCGCCACTGCTGCTGATATCGTAGCAGATCCTTCCGCCCCTGACGCTTTCGTCAACGGAATCATGGAAGGTAAAGAATGGGTTTGGGAAGGCGGATTACTCCGTGAAAGACAAATCCAAGAGATGAAAAAAGAAATTGATAACTCCTCCAAGGTAGAACTTGAGGAAAAAATGCTCTCAGCGTTTGATCAATTCCTTTCAAATCTTTGAATTCATAAATAATCTTAGAATAATCATTTAGATACTTACGAGGAAAACTCAAATGTCAGATATGCTTAACGAAAAGTTTGGGGAGTTTGCCACTGAGCATGCATCTGTCCTCGCTGAGGCAGGACAAGATCCAATGCCAACAGTGACGGCTGCCGTTCTTCCTGGTGACGCTGCTGCTTCTGGACAATCACAAACCGCTGTTAATGCTAAGGCATCTGCTGGTGAAGGCGCTACTGGACATGCTGCTCCTATTCAACCAGGAGTTGCTATTGGTCAAGCAGCACCTCAGGAAGTCAACAGTGTAACCACCACTCCTCACGAACATGATGAGGATGGAGATGAGAATCCAGGTGCTAAGGCATCTGCTCCTATCAGTGGTGGTATTTCTGGTGAACCCAATCGTGGTGCTTCTAATACGGACCTACCAAATGGCTCTTCTCCTTCGTTCGGAGCAGAAATTGCTTATGGTACTAAGATGGGCGGTAATGTAACATACCCCATCAAACCCAAGTTTGAAGACCTTGACGTATCTAAAGATGTCGCTGCTCTTACTGAGGGCACCGAACTATCAGAAGAATTTGCTGAAAAAGCAAAAACAATTTTTGAAGCTGCTGTTAAGTCTAAACTATCTGAAGAGTGGACAAAACTCGAAGAGCAGTTCCAGACTCAACTCACTGAGCAAGTAGACGCTGTAAAGAAAGAACTTGCTGAGGAAGTAAACGGTACTGTCAATTACGCTGTCACCAAGTGGCTTGAAGAAAATCAAGTTGCTGTTGACCGTGGAATCAAAAATGAGATTACAGAAGACTTTATTTCTGGTCTGAAGAATCTATTTGAATCCCACTATATTAATATCCCTGACGAGAAAGTAGACGTTCTCGAAGGAATAACTGAAGATCTTTGTAAGATGGAAGAACGCCTCAACGAACAGGTTAAGGCTAATATTGAACTTCAAAATCGTCTAAACGAATCTGCTAAGCAAATCATCGTGAAAGAAATTTCCGAAGATTTAGTAGATACTCAGAAAGACAAATTAGCATCCCTCGCTGAGGGAGTTGAGTTTACTACCGGAGAAGAATTCTCCAAGAAACTTAATACTATTAAGGAATCATACTTCCCTAAAGAAGGTGTTCCTAAAGTAGTTGTTGACGAAACTCCAGTAGAAGCAGAAGAAGTATCACCAGCAATGGCACAGTACCTCAATGCTATGAACCGCTGGAATCAGTGATTCACTAAATAATTAACACACACACAATTCCAAAAACATCGGAGATACAATGTTTAACGCAGAACATCTCCAGGAAAAGTGGTCTCCTGTTCTTAACCATGGCGAGGCTCCTCTAATCGAGGACCGCTATAAGAGAGCAGTTACCTCCGTACTCCTGGAAAACCAAGAAAGAGCTATCCGTGAAGAGCGTGGTATGCTTCAGGAAGTAGCAGTAAACTCACTAGGCGCTAGCACCATCAGCCCTGGTGGTTCTGCTCTCGCTTCAAACAACACCGCTGGTCTTGCTGGTTTCGACCCAGTACTGATCAGTCTAGTACGTCGTGCTATGCCTAACCTAATGGCATATGACGTATGTGGCGTTCAGCCTATGTCAGGTCCTTCTGGACTCATCTTCGCCATGAGATCTCGCTACGAGAACCAAGGCGGCGAAGAAGCACTATTCAACGAGCCCGACGCTGGCTTCACTGCTGGTCTCGACGCTTCTGCTGGCGCTTACACCCCTAGAACGGGCGCTGGTGTTGGTGGCGACGCAGAAGGTAACAACCCTGCTCTCCTCAACGATTCTTCACCTGGCACCTACGAGACTCCTCAAGGTTTCTCCCGTGAAGATCTAGAGCAAGCTGGCGATTCTGGCAAACTCTTCCGTGAGATGTCATTCAGCATTGAGAAGACTTCTGTGACTGCTAAGTCCAGAGCTTTGAAAGCAGAATACACCTTGGAACTAGCACAAGACCTTAAGGCAATTCATGGTCTTGATGCCGAGCAAGAAC
>JABJFP010000295.1 GCA_018662715.1 Methanobacteriota archaeon
GATGTTGGGAAGTTTCCGATGAATACACCATCTATATATAATTTTCCTACTTGCCCATTATCCATTACCAATCCAATATGTCTCCAAGTATTTGTGAATTCCACTCCGGTGTTTATAACTCCGAGGTCGTTACCACATATCAATTTAACTTGATTAGCTACATTGGAATGGTCAACAAAGAAAACTAAATCATTTCCGCCCCCATCATGTATTCCAAATACTGCACCTTGATAGGTATCTGTTTTCTTTATCCAAAAGGATAATGAGATATTCATATTATTGGTTAAACCTTGAGCAAGAGTGTTTAACTCTACTCTCGAGCCATAGCCGCCAAATTGAATTGCTCCAGGTAGTGGGCCTGTTGCTGAACCACTATGAAAAGCTACTGCACCTCCCTGAATACCATCTTCAGTATCATCTCCATGTCTTTCATTACCTGAAAAATCTAATATTCTATCATAACCATTATTACTTATTACCTTACCATGTAGTGGGTAGTGAACGTATAGATTTGATGAATCAGGAAAATCGTTTACTAATGATGGGTCTGCGAAATCACCTGGATTGGATACAGTTATATTTCCCGTAACTGATAACGTTGAACCATCCCATTCTAACTTAGGAGATGTTGTACCACCTAGTTTAAATGTTCCATCATCTAATTTGAATTGAGAACCAACGGTGCCTGATAAGTTATTTGATTTTAAAACACCTGTTGTAATTGAATCACCACTAATTCTACTCGTACCACCCGACGCAAATTCTTTTATTTTTATATAATCAACAAGCACTCTACCAGGTTGGTTGTCGTAGTTTAATAAGAAATATGCTCGTATATACCCATTGAGTATTTCAACTCTAGCGTTGGCTGGGTCTGTTTTACTATTGTGAAGGTGATGGTCTGTTCCAGTTCCTTTTAAATAACCTTTAAATATTTGGAAATTCCCAGTACCATTACCATCACCTAAATTATGTGATTGTAAAGTAACATAATGACCTGTAGTATTATCGGTCCCATTGTAACCAACTTTAGTTGTACCATCTGGCTTCATCCCACTTATACCAACATATGCTTTTGTATTAGAAGTACCACCTGTTCTTTTAATTCTAACTTCTATCTCATATAATGATGATTCATTAAATGGTATTAATTGATTTGAGAAGAAATTTGCTTCATCATCTAATGCATTGTTTCCTACTTGGAGAGCTTGACCTGAAATACAATCTGAATCTGATACTAATGCTACTTCAGGTTTTTTAGCAAACCACCATGCATCCCCAGTTCCATCATTTTTTGGATAATCACCACCATCTACTGCACCTGCTCCAGCATATTGTGAGAAATCATCAAAGAATACTACATTACCATCCCCGTTATCAGGTCTACCTCTAAAGGTTACATCACCTGCGATTTCTACGTTTCCATTCGAACCACTAATATATTGTGAAGTTCCACTTCCTAATAAAAACTTATCTACTTCTATAGTTGCATTCGAACCACTAATTAATAAAGACCTATTTGTATTGTTCCAAGCTAAGTAACCACTAGTCGCGGCACTTCCACTCATTCCACCACTATTTCCACCTAAGTAGAAATTACCACTACTATCTAAGAATGATGTGAAATCAGATAGTGTTGCCGTAGCTCCTTGAGCAATTTCTTTATGAAACCCAACCACATCACTATTAAATCTAAGACCAGCCTCAAGATATCCAGTAACTGAACTAATTCCAGCATCTAAGAATGAGAAGTCTTGATTGTCTGCTCCAGCATTACCCTGCGCTCCTTCTTTAGATTTACTAAATGTATATGTTTTTGTAAATACAGTTCCAGTTGTATTATCAGTAATTGTAATCGTTGCCGTTCCAGTATCACTAGTTACTGCGGTTGGAGTGAATCTTCTTTGATTATTCGTTTTAGTAGAACCCATTGTAATACCACTCACAGCAGCTGTTGCTCTATAAGTGTTAGTATCATATGGTGAATTATTATCATTTGTTAACTGAGTAGTTCCTTTGAATACTACAACATCAGTTGCACCTGCTGCTAAATTACTACTATCTACAGTACCATCCGCTGCGGCAGGGAATGTATGAGATTCGTTTGTTAAGAATACAGTATATGCATCTGCTCCAGCAGTACCATCAGAGCCATCAGAACCACCATCTAATGTAAATATTTTTGTTGAATCAGTTACACCATCTTTTGTTACACTAATTGTGATTGGGAATTTTAATTTATTAGTTGGTGTATTAGTTCCAAAAACTAAACTACCACTTACAACACCAGTTCCATCCGTTAGTGAAGATGGTGCGAATGTAGGTACAGTATGGCTATTGGATTGCTGGTCTAAAATCGTAATATCACTTGCTGTAATAGTACCACTTAGATTTTGTTGATTAATGAATAATTCAATTGTGTTATCATCGGGTGTTGTTACAGATGATGATGCAAATGTGAATACTTGTGAATCACTAGTTAATGATATTAAAGATGCTGATGCTCCAGAAATACCTTCTTTAGATTTTGTTATAGTTTGAGTTTTAGTAAAACTAAACGAAGTACCATCTGTAGTTTTACCAACAATTGGATATGAAATAGTTACTGAATCGGTACTATTATCCATAGCCGAATGGTTCTTAACTAATAAATAATCACCTTGGTCAACAAGTGTTCCAACTGTTATTTTTCCTGATGGTGATACAATTGGTGTATCAACTTTCCAAGTACCATTAGAAGTTCCTACTCCATCATAAGATAACGCCGTAGTACCTTCATAAACATGGATTTCAGTATTACTATTTGAATAAGAAGATACAACACCAGCAGATGATGCTGGAACTATATGTGCTTCGTTACTTAATAAATATTGTAATGAAGATACACCATCAGTACCACCACTTATTGCGAATACTTTAAATGAATCTGTTAAACCATCCTTTGTTACAGTTACAGTACATGGAAATTTACCTGAATCATTTGCTAAGTTTGTTGCGAATACATAACTACCACTTACAACACCAGTTCCACCACTTAATGATGACGGTGATAAAGTAGGATTACTTGTGATAACGTTCCCAGCTACATCAGTAACAACAATATCAGTATCACCAATAGTCCCACTTAAATTTTGCTGAGAGAAAAAGAATTCAATCGTATTATCATCAGGCACCGTTGTATTAGATGCGGATGAGAATGTAAATATTTGTGAATCTGCCGTTACACTTAAAGTTTTAGCATTTGCACCAGCAAGCCCTTGTGCTCCTTCCTTAGATTTAACTAAACTCATAGTTTTAGTTAATGTTGTACTTCCGCTTGTAGCAGTTATATCAACAGAACCACTATCGTGGCTCATAGCCGATATAGTAACTCTATTTGTGCTTAGAGTTGATGTAACCCCAGTTCCATCTGATTTAGTAATGGTGTAATCTGAAGTTGTGTTTGTTACACCTTCAAATACTTCCATATCGGTAAACGCACCATTGAATGATACAATATCTCCGTTATTAGCAGCTGCAAATGTATGAGCTTCATTTGTTAAAAATGCCGTTACTGCATCTACACCAGCAACACCATCCGAACCAGGTTGTAATCCAAATAATGTTAAACTATCAGTTGATGCGGCTGTTCCACCAGAAGAACCTGTAAATGCTCTTACTTCATATGTTTTAGGAGTAGATGAAGTTGGTTTCTCCAATGCAGTATCAACAGTGAATGTGTTTGTTGTACTTCTACTTCCTTGAATGGAAGCATCTTTATAAAATTCATAATACACATCACCTGTAAAGTTTTGTGGTGTTGCGGTTAGTGTTATCGTTTGATTAGATGGTGCTTCGTTTCCAAACTCATCAAATGTTACTACATATTTATCAGCTGATAATTCTACTGTCCTTGCAACAGAACTATTTGATGCGGCATCTACAGCCCCCTCTACATCCGTTCCATCTGCAAATTGTAAAGAACCTCTAATAGTTAAAGTTTCTGTAGATGGATTCCAAAGTAACTTACTACCTAATGCGAACTTAGAACCTGAATCTACATAGAATCCAGTATTGGCATTACCATATACACCATTTCCAGTAAATAATTTACCATCATCCATTTTGATTCCACCAATGGAACCTGTTTTTGCTATTATACCACCTTGTAGAAATACATTATCCGTTGCTAAACCGAAACCTGGAGTTGAATCACCAAATACATAATCAGAATTTGCCAATCCACTTAAATCACCTAATCTTACTTTTAGTGCTACATCATACAACCCGCTACCTGTTCTTTCAACAATATCCATATATGGTGTATTAACATCATTTGGATTTGCGTTCATTTTGATGTAACCAGTATTTAACTTACCAGTCGAAACAATAACCTGCCCATCTTCGTATGCCTGAGCTGATGATGCTAAGTCTCCAACAAAGTCTCCTTGTGTACCACTACCATACGCTCGTTGTACCATTATTCTACCATATGTTTCATCTTCATTCGAACCATCACTATCTAATGATGCTGAATTTAATAAAACATATTCAGTTTGGAACCCGGTATTATCTACTTTCTTTATAAGGAGTATTTCACCTGCGGAAAATCCACTAGCATTCTTTACAGACATTGTGGTTTCAGTATCTGTAACTGAACCTGTAATTGTTGTTGAGTTAGCTACCCACAATTGTCCACCAACTGCGTTTACTGATTCTTTCTCAAAAGTAGTTGTTCTTAACGTACCTCTAATTCTAACATTTTCAAATTCTGCAGTTCCGTTTCCTTCGGATGAAATCTTCCATCCTTTTAATCCACTTGCGAAATCTCTAGTTTGTAAGATACCTTCGGGTTTCATTATAAGGTTACCACCTTCAATAGATGATGTGGTAATACCCCAACCACCAATCGATGCTGATACGAATCTTGCGAAACCATCTGCTTTGATAGATGATGATGCGTTTGCTTCAGTAGAAGCTATCCCATCTATTTGGGCTGGGGTTCTTATGTTTTCTACAGTTAAGTCTGATAGGATTGTTGCGTTAGCTCCAATTATTAAACTACCATCTCCACCATTTGCTTTAGGGTCTAAGTGAAATATAGATGAACTAATTTCAATATTACCATCCGAACCACTTATGTATTGTTCGGTTAGATTACCAATAAAGAACTTATCAGTTTTAACATCTAAAATACCACCATTTGCTGTTGAGAA
>JABJFP010000164.1 GCA_018662715.1 Methanobacteriota archaeon
ACATCCGTAGGTTGGAGCAGTTCCGCAGCACCAACTTCGCCAACACGACCGCCTGGGGCACAGACGACGTACCCCGTAGGTAGGGCTTCAACACCAAACTTCTCCAAGTATGGAGCGCCTCGAATTTGTTCTCCGACCAAAAATTCTCGTTTTGTTGAATTCATGAGCATCATAAACGTGATTGCGTCCGCAGCCGGAGACAGGGCATGAGCGCCCCCTGGAAACAAAACTACGGGGATATCCCACTGAGATTCATCGCCTTCGGGGTCTTGGCTTGATGCGAACATTCTCAACTCAAAGGCTTCTTGAATGGCTTGACACGTTGAATGGACAATGTTGTCGGGTGTGTCGGTTGATCCTCCAACGAAAACCATTTTGGAACCGGATTCTACAGCAACCATTGCCCTTTGGGCTGCTATATCGGGGCTTTGCTTTGCTGGATCAATCAGCGTGATGTGGCGAGCGGCGTGATTGCCTCTGCGCACTTTTTCCAAAACTGTGGTCTCTCCGACGTGCATGGCCCTCGGTTCACCGTCACGGCGGGCAGGGCATAGGACTTACGCTAGCGAGCGATTTCAACGGGAGGCTTCTCAAAGCCCCCCATCGTCCCAAGAACATGAGCGAGAGTGGGCCGTTTCGGCGATTGCTAACTTACATGAGTCCTCACAGGGCAACTATTCGGCTTGCTTCGTTCTGCTCGATATTCAACAAAATATGGGACCTCGCACCCCCGCTATTGATTGGATTAGCGGTCGATGTTGTTGTTCTCAAGGAAGATTCCCTGCTTGCGTCATATGGTTTGGTTGACCCTTGGCACCAACTTATTCTCCTTTCTGTGCTTACTTTTCTCATATGGGGCCTTGAATCTCTTTTCGAATATTTTTATGGCATCTTGTGGAGGAACTTGGCCCAAACAGTTCAACATGAACTACGGCTTGATACCTTTGACCATGTCCAACAACAGGGCATGGGATGGTTTGATGAGCGACAGAAAGGAGACATTCTCGCTATTCTCAACGATGACATCAACCAGCTTGAACGGTTTTTGGACAAGGGTGCAAATGATTTGCTTCAGGTGAGTACCACCGTACTGGTTGTTGGAGCCGTTTTCTTGATGATTTCATGGGAAGTTGCCCTTTTCGCTGTGCTTCCGATCCCCCTCATCGTGTGGGGTTCGTTCCGGTATCAGCGCAGTCTTGAGCCAAGATATGCAAAGGTGAGAAGCACCGCAGGAAAGATGAATGCACTTCTTGAAAACGACTTATCGGGAATGTCAACCATCCAGTCCTTTACCGCTGAAGAGCGCGAAATGAAGCGTGTTGAAGCGTTGAGTAACGAATACCGAGACGCCAACCGAGAAGCTATTCGCTTGTCTGCAGCATTTACACCACTTATTCGGATGGCCATCCTTTGTGGATTTACTGCCACACTACTGCTTGGAGGTTGGATGGCCCTTGAAGGCACACTTGCCATCGGCGCATACTCCGTTCTGGTATTCATGACGCAGCGACTTCTTTGGCCTCTTACTCGGCTGGGTGAAACCTTCGACCTTTACCAGCGAGCTATGGCTTCTTCCACTCGCGTATTGGACGTGCTCACCTCGCCTACAGAAGTCAAGCAAGGCGTGTATGAACCTGAATTAAAGGACATAGCAACTTCAAACATCGTTCTTAATGACGTCACCTTTGCTTATCCTGAGCGTGACAATGTTTTCTCCAATCTTAATCTGGAATTGAAAGCAGGGCATACAACTGGTGTTGTTGGCTCTACAGGCGCTGGAAAAACAACGCTTGTTCGTCTCTTACTGCGCTTTGCTGAGCCTACATCCGGGGAGATTACATGGTCGGGGGTTCCCATCCCAGATTGGAAGTTAAGCCATCTACGCTCGTCAATTGCAATGGTTGACCAACACATCACGCTATTTCCAACGACCATAATGGAAAACATTCGATATGGGAATCCTAACTGCACTGATGATGAAGTCAAAGAGGCCGCCGCTACTGCGGAAGCAACCGGATTTATTGGAGAACTGCCTGACGGGTGGGATACCATGGTCGGAGAAGGTGGTCATCGGCTTTCTGGCGGTCAGCGTCAACGGCTTGCAATCGCTCGTGCTGTTCTCAAAGACGCCCCACTGTTAGTCTTGGACGAGGCTACCTCCGCCGTGGATAACGAAACTGAAGCCGCACTCCAGCGTTCAATTGGCCGGATTTCAAAGGACAGGACAACGGTCATCATAGCCCACCGACTTTCTACAGTACGAAATGCGCATCGAATCTTGGTTTTTGAAAATGGAAAGGTCATTGAAGATGGAAGTCATGATGAGTTGGTTCAACTGAAAGGAACCTATGCTCGCCTCTGGGACGTGCAGACTGGAATTTCATCACCTTCCGTTCAATGAAAACAGCGTACAGCGGTCGGTTTTGCCTTTTTTTGCCGTAGTAAGAAAAAAACAGCACTTTATATCCGCGATAACGCCGAGAACCTACCGAGAACCATGATAAAAGATAAGTTTTCTAAGACCACAAGCCTGCTTTTGATTGCCACTTTTGCCCTTGCAATGGCCGGAACGGTAAGCGCCGTAGACCCAAAGCCAATTGGTGCAGATGGTCTACCTGAATTCGTAACTGCCGAAGGTGCGACCTTGGAACTGGTTACCTTCTTCCTCTTCTTCGTAGGATACATCGCAATGGGAGCGGCTTTCGTCTTCTTCATGAGTGAGCGTAGTAACGTAGCCCCTGAATACCGAACAACAATGACCATCTCGGCATTGATTGTTGGTATTGCTGCTTTCCACTACTATTACATGCGCGGAGTTTATGCAGACTACGGCACCGTTTCCATCGAATACCGATACATGGATTGGATCATTACTGTTCCATTGATGGCCCTCAAATTCCCGTCCCTCGTTGGAAAGGAAGCCATCACCGACGCAAAATTCCTCGGAATGGGCTTCACCGGTGTTTGTTTCACAGGTGCGCTCATCATGATCGGATTTGGATACCTCGGTGAATCTGGCGCCCTTGGCGGCGCAGCTGGTGGATGGGCTGGTCTCATTCTCGGTGGCGTTGGCTGGGCAATGATTGTTGTCGCCACCGGAACCCCTTGGTCTTCTGGAAAGGGCGTAGATAACAGCAAAATTGCACCTGAACTCATGTGGAGCGCAAACGCCCTCCGCTGGTTCATTGTTGTTGGATGGGTCATCTATCCTATCGGCTACCTCTTCAGTCCTGGAGCAGAGCTCGGCCTCGGTGACGGCAACCAAGAACTTCTTGCTGTGTTCTACAACATTGCAGACATCATCAACAAGATCGGATTCGGTATTGTCGCATGGATGGGTGCAAAGAAAGCAACCGAAGCAATCGCAGCCTGAACATAATCAACATGTCCCCCCAACGAGGCGGGGCGGCTTAGGTCGTCCCGTTTCACGGTGACAATTTGACTACGCTTCAACGGCAGCCACTGATGTTGCTAAGGCAGCGCCTGAGTAGACACGTGTACACGGGAACAATAACGCCAATCGAAAGTGATGGCTCAAAACTCCAACCTTTCCGTACCAGGTAGGGTGAGAGAATGAGCAAGCACTCGATGGAGCAGTGAGCCAGAGGATGCCCTCGGCATAACCTTCTCCATGTTCTGTGTTGTTCGTATCGCTACACAACCAGATGATTGAGGGAATACTCATGAACGGTATGGATATGAGAAGGGCTCGTAAAGCACCAAATGCTTTGCAACCTCGCTTGCGCTGACGATCAACGCCCCACTTAGAATGCCCCTTGCCAACAGTGACAACCATGCCTTGGTTGGACAGTTGCATACGCGCTCAATGAACCGTTTGTCGTCATTCCGTTTCGTTTAAACTGACAGATGGCGTGTCTTCAGATGCTCCAGCAGAGAGCCTCATGAGGTGCTCCAGTGTTGCCTTCGGTGCTATTTTGTACCATATCGACCCTACTACTATCCACCCCACGGTATACGCAAATACCACGGTCGACGACTGTGTCAGTGACCAGTCGTTGGTTTGATCTATTGTGTGAAAGAGGGCAAAGGGAACAAAATGGGCTACATAGACTGTGAGAGATACTCGCCCTGTCTGAGCAAGCAATTTTGCTTTAGAAAGAAAACGTAGTGAGGTGCTCCAAAAGAGGAGGACGCCCGTCATTGCCGCAACGAGAAATGGTGCATTCGATGGGAAGAACGTCAGTATAGCGTCTCCAGATGGAAGCGCCCAGGCTTGTTGAGTTGATACTGAATACGCAAGGGTAAGACTTGAGAAGATCAAACCAAAGGTGATGAATCCAGCGTAAAAAGAAGTAAGACTCTGTCGGTCCATGAGTTGTATAATACCACCTAATGAGGCAAAGAGCACCCATGGAAAGAGAGGATAAGTCCCTGTTAACAGTAAATGGCTCACGGCAGTCGGGATGTCTTGTGTCTGCACACGAATACTCCAGATGCTTTCACCTTGAAGTTGAGGAAAGAAGAGGATGAATAAGCAGCATAGTGCAAAAAAGGAAAGAAAAGATATGGCTGGGCTTTTGAAAGCAGTAAGTG
The DNA here is from genome assembly GCA_018662715.1 of Methanobacteriota archaeon. GTDB lineage: Archaea > Thermoplasmatota > Poseidoniia > Poseidoniales > Poseidoniaceae > Poseidonia. Next base: position 4,555 of record JABJFP010000164.1, read on the forward strand.
GCCACGCCCAAAATGGCTTCAAGAGTACGAGAAGTCCCATCAAAGAGAGTACTCCTGGAGTAAACGGTTCAAATAAATGCGGAGCACTGATATTGACAAGGAATTGACAAAAAAACAAAAACGACGCCCGTGCCAGTCTTTGGCGAGAAGAAAGATTTGCTTTCATGAGCCCCCAACCTAAGAGAGTCACAAACAACGGTGCTGCCAAGCCTCCAAGGCCAGACACGATGTAGGCCAGAGGGGTGATTTGGGATGAAGTAAGCGGATTCCAGGTAGCTGCTGCATGAACCATGACCATCAAGGCCACTGCAACGCCTCGTAATGCATCAATGTGGAGTTGGCGGCCTTCAGCCTCCATCCGACTCACCTGTTGGAACGAACGTGTTCAACCGCGTTACGGAAGAGTTGCAATCCTTCGCCTTCCCATCCGTCCATTGCCCCTGCACCATGTGGTTGTGCTCCGTCTCGGGTATGGTGTGGATGGAGCCATTGAGCGTAAATTGCCTCGGGGTGAGGCATCAATCCAAAGACCAGCCCCGTAGAGTCGCAAATTCCTGCAATATTTCGCATGCTTCCATTCGGACTCAACGGATAAGGAAGTTGAACATCGGTTCGACCTTCTCCGACCGGAGTATCTGGATCTACATAACGCACAGTAAGTTGGTTTGATGATGCCAAACGGTCCAAATCTTCCGAAGACGGCAT
>JABJFP010000165.1 GCA_018662715.1 Methanobacteriota archaeon
GCATGTCTCATCCGCTTCCAACCCACCAAGCCAATGGCTATCGAACAAATGGACAAGTTCCCTGAACTATCCCGCTTCGCTATCCGTGACATGGGTAAGACCGTCGCCGCTGGTGTCTGTCTGAAGATTGATAAGAAGTGAGCATTGCTCGAGCAATGATTGTTGATTCAAGGAGGGGAGAGCATGGCCGCAGTAACTGTTATCAAATTGACCGGTGAAAACCACAAAGATCTTGATTCGGTCGCAGGCCAAATCAAGACCATCTGTGATACAGGTGGAATTACCCTTCGTGGACCTATCCCTCTACCAACACGTCGTCTTGTTGTCCCTGTACGCAAGGCACCAGACGGTGAAGGTAGCGAAACCTACGACCATTGGGAACTCCGCGTTCACAAGCGACTTCTAGAAATGGACATCTCAACCGGCAAGGACGAAAACGCTCTTCGCCTGGTAACTAAGATTCCAATTCCAGACACTGTCAGCATTGAAATCTCAATGCGCTCCGTCAACTGAATCGACCCGTTTCTCAATTGAGAACAACGTCAGACCAGCGTTCAAACAACTTTTGTTGCAAGGCTTAGAGTTCTGCTCGTTCAGCTACACCGGCATCCATCAACCATGTTGCTGTTGGTGTATCAAGAAAGTGAATATCGCCAGCTTCTAGGCTGAGTTCTTCACCATCTTCAGTCACAATGGGTTCAGGCAGAGATTCTAGGATCCGAACTCGGACGAGTTCTTCAGGAGTTACAACATCTTCAACAACTGGCGTGGGTACTTTTTCCGCAGCAACCATTGGAGGTTCCTCTATGATCGTAATTGGTTCGCTTGATGGTGCAAGTTCCATTGCAGCACCGTGCTTTCCAGTCACAGGCTCTGCCATAGGTGGAAGCGGGCTTGGCTCTGAGTGTGTTGGGTCTTCCAGCAGATATGCTTCTTCATCGTGCCATTCAACTTCATCTAGCAGCCGGTCTTCTTCATCAGCCTCAGGTTCTGCTAGAGGGGGGAGGTCATCCTCGAATGCCAAATCTGGAGGTGGCTGAGATGTTAATCCTGCAGAACCCTCATCCAAAAATGCGTCAAGTTGCATGGTCCCAGGGGCGTGCGTCATTGGCATTCGTGCAATTTCACCAACAATGCCCTGCTGCATGCCTTGCCAGTCAATCTCTTTTTTGAAACGATCAACGTTGAGAATAAGAGCATGATAAAATGCCTTTTCTGCAGGGTCGTGTCGCTGCCAATCTATTGCAGGTAACTCTTGGACCATCCCGGGATTCATCGCACCTCGTAGCGACTGACTTGCTGCGTGTTGCATCATTGCCACCATTCGCTTTCGGGCAAGTTCCGATGCGATTCGTCTGATGTTGGTCTGACGCTTCTGTAAGTTTTGTAGCCGCATGTCGGTTGCGCCCTTTCGCATCATTTCTTGGATGTCCATGTCAAGGCTTGAAAGCAACCGTCGAATCATTTCCCAGAAGTCCTGACGAGGCAGCGGGACGGGAACATTGCGTGGTAATTGTTGTCGGTGAGTCGTGAAGAGTTGTTCCTCAATCTCACGCGCTTGTGCGCTATCGAGATCACGAATTGAGGACATCAGTCGGGTCGTGTAGGTGACTTGATTTGAACCCTCTTCTCATCTTGGTTTGGGTTGACACTTGGTGATGCGCTGAAGACACCCTTTCATATCCAACAACCCCGCCTCAAGAGGTAAGGTGAGAAGGAATTGCTGGCTAAAGTTCCGTCAAGGCGACTGCTGCGAAAGCGCAGTTCTGCGTTATTGATGGCATTTATGATGGTCATTACCTCATGGACAGCCCTCGTATCTCATCCCCTTGAAGATGAGCAAAAGCCCTCATCAGTACAGACGTATCTGCCCCAAGGTAATGTGACTGGTGTTTCATTAACCCAAAACAATGCCCTCACACTACCCTATAATGAGACATTCCTAAGCGGGAATCTCTCAGTAACTCCAGAATGGTTGGACGACAAGGATTCATCAACATCGTTTGGCATTGATTCTGGCAACAGTTGGAGTGGCACTCATAATGGAACTCAAGGGATTGGTCGTGGCGGGCAATTAAGCCTGGCTTCTCAACAATCCATCGCCACCCTTACCGATTTTGAGACGCTCGTAGAAACGGCAGTTGGCTGGCGAGGAACCGGTCTTCACCATTCTGTGTGGGGAATTGCCCAACCAGGAAGCTGGACTTCAAACAGTTCTCACAGCCTTCCTGTTTCATCCCCGTCTGGTCAAAATGTTGTGGGGACCGTTCACCCGCGCGACCTGCAAGCAAGCATGACCGGATGTCTTATTTCACCATCATATTCAATCCCAGGTTTCGTGAAAAATTACACCCTTTCTATTGACCAGTGGCTGGCTTTAGATGATACAGATGCAGCTTGGATGGAGTGGAGGACTTCCTCACAGAATGCATGGCAGCACCTCGTCCCAGTGGGTGGGTACAGCAATGTTTCAGGCCTCTCCGATACGCCCTCCGATATTTGGTCGGGACAGTCTGGACAATGGATCTCATCACAATTTTCGCTTGACTCAATTCTTCCCAACGGGGCCTCAACCTTTGAATTCCGCCTTTGCTTCCAAACGTCTGCAACCCCTTCTCCCCGTGGAGGATGGTTCCTTGACAACATGAATCTCTCGAATGAGGGAGACCTACCTGGCGTATGGTTTCATGGGAATCTCACCGGGTCATACGAACCTGATGCCTACGGAATATTGCGAGTTGGTGCAAATTTATCTGGGATGACAGGGCCCCTTGATCTGGAATTCTGGGCGAATTGGGACCTTGAAGGAAGTTTTAACGATAACATGCAGACGTTCCTCAGCCTTGACAACGGAACAACATGGCAGCTTCTCTCGGGACTACCTGGCCTCCCTGGAAATGGATTTAACTGGCAGGGCACCTACTACATGGACGAATCAAACCGTTGGGTTCCTTTGGTGTATTCACTTCCTGCTAATGCCTCTTCACATGTTAACGCAAGTAACGCACTTTTGGAATTCGTTGTGTTAACCAGTTCTCAAGTGGGCTTTGGTGGAAGCGGGTCATCGGGTTGGGAAGGAATCATGATTGATGATATCTCGATTTACAGTAACTTGGGTACTGCTTTGGAACAAAAACGCCTTGTTGCAAATTTCTCAACACAACCTTCTGGAACCATTGGGAGTTCAGAGGGCTGGCTTCCTCCTCCAAATGGCGATACTAATGAATGGCAATGGAATGACGAATACGGTATGAACGGGGCTTCATTTGATACCGACTCTTTTGAATCCACGTTGACGACGCCATCGGGATGGTATGTTGAAGGAACAGGCGTACAGGCATGGGAAATCGGCCAAACACGAAACACTTCGGGATACGGTCCAGGGGCATTCCATTCAGGTCTCAATGGAGCCGCAATCAATCTTACAACGCGTTACCAGCCTAATATTTACACACATCTCGTTAGCCCAGAATATGTCGTTCCAGATAACGCCACTGCCCGCCTCACATTTCGCTCATGGGTCTGCACAGAGGCTGATTGGGATGGCGGGGCAGTGTCCATATCAACCGATGGAGGCGACTCTTGGTGGTTTTTGCCGGTTGACACGACCTCGTTTCACGACCAAATTTCAACCCCAAACACCAACTCTCCTTTTTTCGGTGAAGGCATCCTGGACGGTTCAAACGTTGCTGGGGGCTGCGGCGGAAATAAAGCCCCTCGTGGTTTTGATTTGAAAACAAAAGACCTTTCCAACCTCTCAGGAACAACGGTACGGGCCCGATTTTCATTCTTTTCAGACTCATACATTGAGGCCGATGGGTGGTACATTGATGATGCAGGAATCGAAGTGGATGTGTTTGAATCTGCAGGATCTTGGACATCGCCAGCACTCTATCCTGACGAAAACTACGGTTACGGTTTGGTTGATGGGTGGGCCTATGTCCCTGACGATACAGGCATGGTGTTCGATGTACTGGATGCCAGTGGGGGTGTAATCCCGGGCCACAATGGACTCGTTTTACCGTTTCATCTGGCAGTTGACCCCGTTGAACACCCCACCGTTCAAATTCGTGTTA
>JABJFP010000166.1 GCA_018662715.1 Methanobacteriota archaeon
ATACCGAAGTTCAAGTTGATATCATTGACCTCCCATCGACCTGGGAATGGTGGATGGTGATTGATGGAGAAAACCACTCCGGACCAATCAGTTTGTCCGTCTCGTATGATTTGGACCATACAGTAGAAATTGAAATTTGGCTCCTCCTTCCGATGGAAGAAACCGCTGGTGAACGGCATACTATCCGAATTGGTGTTCAGCCTGCAAGTGGAAATGAAGATAGCAATCTATTGGATAATATTGTTGAATTTACTTCAATCACTGATTCAGTACACTCACCGGTACTCAAGTTGATTTCAGGAAGCACTTCAACGATTGCTGGTGGTATATTCTCGGCTATAGCCTCGTTGGAAAATCAAGGGAATGCGCGGGACGATAATCTTCGGCTAAAAACGACGGTATTTTCTACCCCAGCACTGTTGAACGGCAAGAGTTTTCTGAGTGTCAATGGGGTGTCCCATGATGTTGGCGATGAAATTCCATTGACACTTCAGCCTGGTGAGATGATATCCCTAAACTTGGATGTCATGGTTCATGAAAATTCTACATTGAACACAAGGTTTGTTGTACTTTTTGAAATACTAGGCTCCTTGGATGAAAATGGATTTCCAGTTGTACTCTCTGTTGAACACCTCATTATCCTTGACCAACAACGATCAGTGGAAGCCACTATCGCAAAAGAATCAACAAACGCAATTATGGAGGGAACTGCCGCTAATGTATGGGTTAACCACACATCGACATCCACACTCAATGAAACAATGATTCTAACGGCGTTTGGCCCAAAGGGTTGGCAAATCTCTTGCAATAAAATATTGATTCCGGAACAAGGGCTACAATTTCTATCGCCACCCGGTCACGTCACCCCCCAAGGGACACAGTCTACTTGTGAAATTTTGAGGTTGAGTGGAACTCTAAAAGGGGATGTTTCCTTCACGCTAAGCAGCATTGATGGGCATCATACATTTACTGAATCCATAGCCTTGGAATACGAGTCTACAGATGAGGAGCAATTATTTTCCAACACACAACTCATTGCTGGTGGTTCTGGTGGTTTGATATTTATTGTATCTCTTTTGTTCTTAATGCGAAGAAGGGGCGAGGAATTTGGATTATCAGAAGAATTTGAAGGAGAAAAGGAGGTCGTTCCAATAAAGGGGCCACCGATTAACGGACCTCCTACAAGCGAAATCCAACCAACGGCACAATCCAATCATTCACCGGAATTAAACCATCAGTCCAGCGACGAATCAACGGTTCAACCCGGCCCTCCACCAATACCAGATTCAGGCCTCCCACAGGGATGGAGTGAAGAACAATGGTCGTACTACGGTCAGCAATACCTTGATGGAACCCTTTAGGGACGCAACACCATGACAGCCTATCCACCTGCATGGTACGGGTTGTGGTTTATGGTCGCTCTTTGCGGTGTCACTACGTGGTACTTGAGAAATTTCACAGAGCGCTTTCAAGCGACCAAAATTTCTGCTCTTCTGGGTACAGCGTCGATGATCACATTACTGGCTTGGACTTGGACTGATTTTTGAGGTGATTCAATGAGCGAACTTGCCGGAATTGAAAATCATCCACTCGCACAACACTATCCCTGTCGAGTTCCAGTATGGTGGGCGCGCCATGGGTCTGTTGAGAAAGACTCTGAATTAAATGGCGTGAGCGGACGACTTGTCACCCTAAGAATTGCTAAAAACTTCAAGCGATATGAGCGGTGGCTGGCTAAGATATTACGGGCGCCCAAGGAACTTAGAAAACCACTTGATAGAATGAATAGTGTTCTGTGGGAACTCTGTGATGGTTCAAGAACTTTTGATGAAATATGCAATGAGATGAATCATCTCTTCAAAGAGGAAATCGCACCGGTAATAGCACGTACTGCGGTTGCGCTGGCTCAGTTTCAACAACACAATATCCTTCTCATTTTGGAAGAACCTCTCTCAGGAAGGTGGAGCGTTGGCCCGGGGACTATCCCCGACCATCAAGAACTATCAGATTTGGGAGAGGAACATCCGTATGACGTTGAATTACTGGTCGGTGAACATGCTTGAAAATCTGGGAATCACTGCCAATAATTTGAGCGGCCGTGCAATGATGACATGGGTTCCAACATCGATAATAGGCCGTTGTAAATGTTGAGGATTAGTATAGAGGAATGTAGCTATATCGGTCAGAGTTCCACTCGGTTTGAATTCAAGGTCACTGCTCTTCCGTACAAACTCGATTGGTTCGTGGTTAGAACGGGCAATCAAGTCACAAATTGTTTCAACTGACGGTGGGCTGGCATGATAATCAATCAGCTCAAATGATACAGATTGGTCACTCAAAAATTGAAGTGCCTGTCGTGATTTACTGCACCGATTGTAATGATAGAGGTACACAAATGTCATGTTACCACCGACCCCTGAGAGGTTGATTGAGGTTCCCAAACCAATCTGAGTCCTATGCCATCGCTGGTCTTGGATTCAAGTGATGAAGACCGTGCAGTTGAGCGAGTTGAATCGCTTTCAGTGAACCATGAACCACCCCGAGTCACACGACGCTTAGACAATTGGCTACGGTAAGGTTGTTGTGTTCTTGGAGTATTATAATCTGGTTCCCACTGATCCTCGCACCATTCAGCAACAAGGCCATTCATGTCGAAAATACCCCAAGGATTGGGTTTTTTCAGTCCAACTTCTTTGGTGGTGCTACCAGCATTGCCTGCATGCCAACCATAATCATTCAATTCAACATCTCGTTGGCCAAACCACCATCTGCCGTTTGTCCCACAACGTGCAGAATATTCCCACTCGACTTCTGAGGGAAGACGCCAGATTCCAATCATCCCAAGGCGCTCTGAGCCAGCATCTCGCTCGTTCATACGGGCTAGAAATTCCATCGCATCATGGTAAGAAATAGACTCAACCGGCCTCAAACCAGAACTCCATCCTTCATGAAATTTAGAAGGGTTTGACCCCATCAAGTCCACCCATTGGGCTTGTGTAATGACTCGTTCACCGAGGAAAAAGGGTTCAGTAATTGATACAGCATGCGGAGGAGATTCGTTTCTTGCGCCAACACCTGAAGAATCTCCAAGAATGAAGTCACCGGGTTCAATTAAGCGGTAGACTCCACCCCATGAGTCCGTAAATGCCGGCCGCTCTCCGTCCATTGTAATCCTCTCAAGATTGGAGCTTCATAGAAGTAGACAAGACAGAATCCACAAGAGATTCTAAGCGTCCTTGCAATGCTTCGTCATTAAGATGTCCTTCTTCGTTGAACGCTTCCTTAACATGGCCTACTGCGAGTTGTTCAGGTACAGGCCAGGCATGAAGCCAGCGCAAAGAAATTCTCATGTGGTTCAGCGTGTTTGCATTTGTCACACCGCCAAGTGTTGACATTAAACCAAACACCTTTCCTCCCACGTGTTTGTCGTACATCCAATCAAATGTGTTCTTCATGACGCCCGACATTGTCCCGTGGTACTCAGGAGATGCAACAAGAAATGCATCGGATTCTAGCAGTAAAGTTTGAAATTCTTGCACTGTAGCATGATTCCAGCAACCGTCCTCGCCGACAAAGGGTAATGGTTTCTCGTTGAGGTCCCAGAAGATCACTTCGGCACCCTTTGATTCGGCGATTTTCAATGCTTCATTAACGAGCATTCCCGATTTTGAGGTGCTCCGATATTCTCCTGCAAGCCCGAGAACTTTCAATCCATTGTATGACATAACCTTCGCAGAAGGGCATAGTCTTTGAATGTAAGGATAATTGTCTGCTCGGAAAGAAGTAACCCTTATGCGGAGTATTGTATTGGTCGTAAACCGGTGAAACCGTGACTGACGAAGATGCATCGGAGAAAACACACGATGTTTCGGAAGAGGATGACCTTGCGGATGCCGTTTTGTCCTCAGTAGAGGACGCCATACATGCGGTTGAAAATGACGAGCAGCCCGACGAAATTGTTGTTGAGAAACCCGTGAAAAAGCCAAGCAATATCATCCCAGAAATAGACGATGTTGAAGACCCTGAAGAAATGGTCAATATTCTCCTCACAGTGGGGGAAGAGCGTTCACGGAGAGATGACATCAAAGGAGCCCTCGCAGCCTTCAACAAAGCAATCGCACTTGATCCATCCTGCGATATGGCGTGGTTTAATCGGGGCGTCCTGTTGGAAGCCCAACAAGATGCAAGAGGAGCACGACAATCCTTCCAAATATGCTTGGATTTGAATGAAAAACATGCTCCAGCAACGGCAAACATGGCCATACTGCTGGAACGAATTGGAGACTTGGAAGGGGCATATTCTATGGCCCAAAAAGCACTCGTGTTTTTCCCGGGACATCCCGCACTCGTAGAACTCAGTCAGCGGTCAAAGGACAGTGGATTATCTGTTCCAATGGAAGTTATGGAACCCTCGATTGAGGTCAAGCAAGATTTTGATATGGAGGCCGTTCAAGCGATTGCGGAAAAAGCCGGAATTGAAAACCCAGAAGACCTTCTTCAAGAAGCAGTCCATCACGACCATGATGATGACGACCAACTCTCTATTCAAGAACTTGAGAGTGCAGCAGACGTTATCGTTGCCCAGCAAGAAATTGTCAAAGAAGTAGTTCCAGAACCTGTCGCAACACCGATTGTTCCAGAACCTGTCCAAGAAGAACCTGAGGAGAATATCGAAGTTTTCGTAGAACAAGCAACTGAGATGCTCAAATCGGGTGACGCAAAAGGGGCTCTCAGTCTCCTCAAACCTCACCTAAAGACCATTGGCGCCCGACATCCAGGTGCGTGGAGAATCGCAGGCGGTGCAATGGCCCGAATGGAACTTGACAACCACGCCATCGCGGCTATGACACATTCACAAAATCTTGAGCCCAGCCATGCCCCAGGATGGTTTAATCTTGGTTCTGTACAACAACGCTCGAACCTCCTCAATGATGCTATGGCCTCGTATCGAAGGGCATTGGAAGCAGACCCAACATATCTGAAAGCTGCTGAAAAATTGAACACCTTGTCTAAAGACAACGGTTTCATTGAAACATTCTTAGAAAGTTCCCGAACCTTGCTTTCAATGGAACCAAGTCACCCAATCAGGGATGAATTTGTAGATATGCTCATCCAACTAGCAGTAGGGGAAAATGAAGTTTTGGACCAAGTCACAGGACTTCCACCTACGCTCCCTGCAGGACCAGAAATGGCTAGGGAAGCATTGACTCATATGTCGGAGGAACCATCCGCCCACCGTGCTCTTGCATTATCTCTCAACCTTCAACACGGGGACGCAGTCTTAGTTTGGAAATCTATGATTCAGAAGGACAGCCAAAACGGTTCAAATTGGCGTGGTCTCGCTCGCGCTCTAGAACAAGCAGGTGATCTTGAAACTGCGCAAAAGTGTCATGCTAAGGCAAACGGGCTTGATGGGATTGTGGAACAACCAACAATGGTCGCCGCACCAACACCAGCACCAGCACCAGCACCAGCACCAGCACCAGCACCAGCACCAGCACCCTCAGAGGCCAGCCCGCTAATGGAAAGCAATTACTCTGCTCCAGCTATTGAAATGACACCCGTCCAGACTGCCCCTGAGGTAGTACAACAGCCAACAGCTGCAAACGAGTTGCTCCTCACGCCAAGGGAGCCACAAATGATTGCTCAACCATCGGAATACACTCAACAAGTAGATCTGGCTAAAGCAGCGCTTGATGCAACCACTGCCGCTGCACAAAATATTCCTCAAAATACAACATCAAATGCAATTTCAAACCAAGATGTTGCTTGGTTTAATCAAGGAGTCCAACTTATTGATGATGGGAAATACCGAGAAGCACTTTCTTGTTTTGACAAAGCACTGCCAAATTTTGCTGGAGATGATGCAATGATTATCCGTATTCTCAACAATCGAGGCAATGCATACTATTTCCTTGAAGAATACCCGAAGTGTGTGGAATCATACCACCAAGCCATGCTCATACGACCAACTGAAGTCAGAGGCGAAACACTCTACAATATGGGAACTGCTTATGCAGAGATGGAACGTTATAATGACGCCGTCAAATGCTTCCAGCAAGCCATACCAAGGGGACTTGACGTTGCAGCAACAAAGCGTGCAAAGGACCAAATTCGTCGGTGCAATATCCTACAAAAAGCCGTTGAAAAGAAACGGAGAAAGCGCTGAAAACCTCACGCAAACTTGGGTCTAATGACTCATGAGATTAGGTCAACTTCAAAAACGTCCACTGCTTGGGGGTATCATGGACTGTGGAACTTGCGATTCAGCATCACCCGTTATGATGGTTAAACCTGAAGAGGTTGATGTGAACCTAACCATGACCGATAAGGCCATTGCAATGCTAGAAGATGCCTTTGGAGATGATCGCAGTCATGCACTTCTCGTCGGAGTTCTCAGCGGTGGATGCTCCGGATACATGTACGACCTCCAAATCGTTGAATCCACGGAACAGTCAGTCCAAGAGTTAGAGATTGGTGGATTCAGAGTACTCGTACCGTCTGCATCAAGTCATCTTCTTGACGGCATTGAAATCGATTATGTCGACCGCCTTATGGGTGGAGGATTCAAAATCAACAATCCAAATGCCGAATCATCTTGTGGCTGTGGCGAATCCTTCTCCTGAGGGTAATTCATGAGCCTTTACCGGTTTAATTCATCTGTTTTACTTTTGTCCGGAGACGGTATCCTCTCCTTTCTTGATGGGTTATCGACAAACCTCGTCAATGGCTCATGCACGGCCCCATTTACGAACGGCAATGCAAAAATCATCGATGTATGCGACGTACTTCTTGTCGGTGAACGTGTCGTGTTGGTCGGATATGCGGACCATAAAGACCAACTTGTTCAACATCTTATGAGTCGAATACTCGGAAGAAATATTTCAATTACCGATATATCTCATCTCAACGATGTATTCGTTGGTATTGAACCCGAATCCGTACCAGATGGGGCCACAACTCACCAAAGTAATATGGGTTGGATGATGGTTTTAGCAAAATCCCACAACCATCAACCGTCATGGAGTCAGCAACAATGGGATGAACATCGAGTGATGAACAATATTCCATTCCATGGCAATGAAATTACACCGAATGTACATCCCTTTTCGTGTGGATTAGAACACTTGGTACATCCCGATAAGGGGTGTTATATCGGACAAGAAATCTTAACTCGCATGCGTAGCAGAGGTAAAACGGGCAAGGTAATGGTAAGAAAACTCAACCCTGTTGAAAACCCAACGACAGTCGGAAAAACTCACAGCCTATGCATTGAGCGTATTCAATAGCCAAGAATATCTTTGAGTTGGCCCTTGTAAAAATTACCCGACCCTTGCAACGATGACATTTCTTCATCTGTCAACTCAAGTTCAAAGATTCGCTCTACACCCGAGGCACCAATGATACATGGGACTCCGATGTAGACATTTTCTAGGCCGTATTCCCCAGTCATCAGACATGAAGCAGGAATCAATCTCTTTCGGTCGTTAAGCACGGACTCTGCCATCACTGCTGCGGCTGAACCAGGTGCATAGAAAGCAGAACCACGTTCAAGGAGCTTGACGATTTCTCCGCCACCGCCAGCGGTTCGCTTGCTGATTGCTTCAATACGATCTTCAGACATTAATTGCGTGATAGGTATTCCACCAACGGTCGTGTATCGAGGAAGTGGGACCATAGTATCTCCATGACCACCAAGAACCATTGGAGAAACATCTTCTTCAGCACATCCGAGTTCTAGAGCGATAAAATGTGCCATTCTAGCACTGTCGAGGACACCGGCTTGACCAATGACCCGCTCCGAAGGGAATCCAGTGACTTTTTGCATGTGATACGTCATCAAGTCAAGAGGGTTTGTTACAACGATAACAACACTATCAGGAGCATGATTTTTGATACCTTCACCGACTTGGGAGACGATGTCTGCATTCTTCCCAATAAGGTCTTCTCGGGTCATACCAGGTTGTCGAGGGAATCCAGATGTAACGACGACAACATCAGCGCCTGAGATATCGTTGTAATCGGCCGTCCCTGTGATTCGGCCATCATAATTCAGAACATTTGCGTTTTGAGACATGTCCAACGCCTTTCCTTTTGCAAATCCTTCGTAAATGTCCAAGAGAACGATGTCGGCAACTTTCATTTGAGCAAGTACGAATGCACATGTTGCTCCAACGTTTCCTGCTCCAATTACTGCAATTTTTCTACGACCTGCTACCATGGTTTCACCGCTTGATTAGAACCAACGGTTTTCAGTCCATAAGGACAATGGTGGCGGCAATTGGAAGACCTTCATCTAAACGACACACTGCGAGTAAATCGTATAATTATCTCTGTCACCGCTTCATAGGTTCGGAGCGACTTCTCTAAAAACCCCCTTTCAGTGGGAAAGTCATCACTCACCAATATGGTAGGTGATATCCGTGAGGCATAGGCATGAAACTTGGCGTCCCCAAAGAACCTGAAGGCGAAACTCGAGTCGGGATTGTCCCCACCAGTATGAAGAAACTCACAAAGGCTGGCTTCGAAGTTTTTATTGAAAAAGGGGCCGGAATGTCAGCAAATTACAGCGACGCTGATTATGAAGCAGCCGGGGCAAAAATTTCCACTCGTGAAGTTGTACTGGCTTGTGAAAATCTTGTCTGTATTCGGTTCCCGGGCGTTGACGGCATTGGTGCAGGAACCAATCTCGCATGTGTATCGGACCCGTTCCGTAATCCAGAATACGTCAAAGCATGCATGGATTCCAAAATCACCCTTCTTTCCATGGATATGATTCCTCGACGTCTTTCTAGGGCTCAATCGATGGATGTTAATTCGAGCCAAGACAACTTGGCAGGTTACAAAGCTGTTCTGCTAGGAGCCGCACATGTGCCCCGCGGAATTCCCATGATGACTACATCCGCCGGAACCATTCGCCCTGCCAAAGTGGTCATAATGGGCAGTGGAGTTGCTGGACTGCAAGCGATTGCTACCGCTAAGCGCCTCGGTGCTGTTGTGTATGCATCCGACGTCCGCAAATCAGCCGCTGAACAAATTGAATCCGTTGGTGGACGTTTCATTGAAGTGGATGGGATGGACGACTTTGAAGACGAATCCGGATATGCTAAACCATTGACGCCAGAATTTATCCAGAAGGTTAACGATACCGTCTGTGGCGTTGCTGCGGACGCAGATATTATCGTCACAACTGCACGGATTTTCGGTCGTCCTGCACCCATTACCGTTCCATCCAGCGCTGTATCAACGTTCAAATCCGGAGCCGTTGTTGTGGACATGAACGCTGATGTCGGAGGGAACTGTGAAAGCACCGTTCAAGGGGAGGTTACGACCACCGATAACGGTGTGATCATCGTTGGAACTTCGAACTTACCGGGGACCCTGGCAAATACAGCAAGTATGTTGTACTCAAACAACTTGACCACCTTCTTCACATCCTTAGTGAACGAGAACAATGTTGTGATCTCTGAAGAAGACGACATCTTGGTTGGAGCCCCCGAAGGGTCAGATTTCTATGTAGGCGGTATGGGTGGTGTGCTTATCTGCAAGGATGGAATTATCCATCCAAAACAAACTCGCTTAGCCGGGGTGGTTGAATGATTACAGAAGCTACACTTATTGCAGACCTTACGCTCTTTTTACTCGCCATCTTCCTTGGATTTGAATTGATTACAAAAGTTCCTGCTACGCTCCACACTCCTTTGATGAGCGGGGCTAATGCAATTTCAGGAATCAGTGTGGTTGGGGCTTTATTTGCTGCCAATGTAGCCTTTGAGCAAGGTGATACTCGTGTTTCAGGACTCTTAGCATTCGTGGCCATTGTTCTGGCAATGATCAACGTCGTTGGTGGATTTGCCGTGACCAATAG
>JABJFP010000022.1 GCA_018662715.1 Methanobacteriota archaeon
TGGTCGCTTGTCGCCATGATTCAACGAGCACACCCTTTCATCCACCCCAAAGGCGGAATGAACGGAGAAGCAGACCAAGTTTCACGTCTCATCGTCCATCCTACTGCTGGAGGAAAGATTCGTGGCTCGCATAATTGTGGGTCGTGCGATGGAGAAGTTGTTGCAGCCATCGAACGCTATGCAGTTTCAGGTAGTCTCCTAGAATTTGAGGGATTAGCGTGTGAGTGTCAGAAAAAATGGGAGACTGAGTTGATGCTTGAGCGCCAACTCCCACTTCCATTAGGGCTTTCAAAACCTCGTCGAGCCCCAACTCTAGAGACCCTGCGCTCACCGTGAATTCTTTGCTCGCAGGTACCCCTTTTCCTTCACCTGCGATGGTGAACGTTTATGACCGCCCGGCAAGTCGGAGGAATGACCCCTATGGGGTCAATTTGAGGTGAGGCCCGTGTCAAATTCCACAACCCTTCCAGATACAACCGTCGGAACAGGAGAACCAACATCAAGTCGCGTGATTCTCACGTTGTTCTTTGTTGGCCTTTTAGGCCTCTATTCTTTGTTTGCAAATGTCTTCGGATGGGACAACCTTCCACTCCTTGGAGAACTCGTTCCTTTGGTCCAGAATTTGGGCGGTAGCGGAATCTGGTACTACTTGATTGGATTTATTGTTGGCGTTGGTGCAATTGTAGCAACGCTCGTGGGTGAGGTACTCGCAGAATGATGGAGGTGTGATGTATGGAAACTATTTTTATTACCGGCACCCTTCTCATTGCGGTTCTTTTCTTTCTTTCTCAAACTCTTGCACGTGGTGCAGGAAACGTGGGTGGGGCACTCCAACAAATCGGGTTATTTATTCTCAAGAAGAACCCACCCGGCCTTGTTGATATTTTCGACGACAAAGATGGTAGCGGTTCCCGTACATGGATGAACTTCGGAATGCTTTGGTTTGTCTTCGCAAGCGTCCTTGGGTTTTTGGCTGCTTGGCACAACTACGATCCTACGGCTCTTGACTCCCTAGCAAGCATTGGTTGGTCCTACGACGACGGCTCATCCCTTCGTGATGCTACGCTGAACCTCCTCGGTTTGGCTCTTCTCTACGGTCTAATCGGCGGAGGACTCGTCGCTGTGTCCCGAAACGGAAACGGCCGTCTCGCCAGTGAAGCAAACGCTTCGATGGTCGCTTTGTTGTTGACGGTTGTTCTGATTGTGAGTGTTCTGCTCCCCTTCATCTTCGGATTCCTGGATGTTGACACCGAATCAACAGTCATCTCAACCCTCCTACTAAGTTTGGAATCGCTTGCAATTGGTCTTCTTCTCGTACCAATACTCATCAACGTTCTTCTGACAACTGCTACCCGTGGAGAACAAGAACTGTCAACCAGTTCTTGGTTCCTCATCATGGCACTTGTTTCCAAGATTTTCGCAATGGTCTACATCTTCTTGGGCGAGTTAGCCGACTCCACCCAAACCGTATGGCTTGGTGAGCGTGTCTCAAACGGATGGGTACCTCTTGCTCTCATGTTCTCAGTAGGATATTACACGGTCCCAATGGTTTCCAAGAAACCCATTTGGTCACCATCCATGCGCTCTGCGAGCATGCTTCTGTTGTTCGTTACGCTCCCTCCATTCTTCATGTCTTCCGCTGAGGGAGGCAATGTTCTGGTGAACTTCGGGGCCATTCTCCTTACACTAGGTTTGCTCCCAATATTCGCAGGTTCAGTGAACATCATCATGACCGCAAATGCAGGCATGGATTCGGTGGTAAAGAATCCAGGTTCAATGGCCGGCATGCTTGCCTTTGTCCTTCTACCATTCTTTGCTATTGGTGGCTATTTCACCTCAATGGACATCTTTGTTGGAACCGGAGAACTCGGCGCTATGGCACATACCATTGACATGGGAATGATGTTTACCGTTGGAGGATTACTCATTCTTTCTTCTGTATTCAACAGTTACCCAATGGCCATTGGAAAACCACTTGCTACTCCATCAACCGCCAACCTAGCAGTTTGGATGGTCCTCGTTGGAGGAGTCACCTCTACTGTTACCTTCCTCGTTGGCGATTTCACAACCAACGCCATCACAACCTCAGGAATCGAAGATGTTGTTGCTCCCTCGGGTGGATTCTTCCTCACCGGAGCTGGCATGTTCTACATTCTTGGAATTGGAAGTATTCTTGCAACCCTCGTGACCATCCGAACCGGTATTTCCTCGTCCGGACGCTCGGTATCAACTGAAACCGTTTCCGATGTGAACACCTACACCCTTGTAACAGGCTCTTCAACCACCATTCGGACCCTAATTGGCCGAGGTGTTGGAGTTGATACGGAATTGGTTGTTAGCAAAACCGAGGAAATGGAGGGTGGCTCAACCATTATCGCCGTTGACTCTTCACTCCACAACGACGAGATCACAGAATTCCCTCCAAAGGCTCCAACAGAAGCCATGATTCAACTCGTCCAATATCTTACCGATAAGGACCAATCAGTCTTTGACCTGTTCCGTTCCATGGATTTGGATGCTTCAGGGAAAGTCGATGGCGAGGAATTCCTCACCGCCCTTCAGGCAACAGATATTGACGCCCTTTCTTCAGTTGAAGCGGGTGAATTGATGGAAATCATGGACCTTGACGGTGATGGAGAACTTAACCTTCCAGAACTTGACATTGCTATTGCTCAAATCAAGCGAGACTACGACATCATTCCCTCGGCAGGTTCCGAGGAAGAATGAGGGTCGTCACCGGGCGTGATGACGGTGCGCATTGGCCTCGTTGGCAAACCGAACGTAGGCAAATCTACGTTCTTTAGCGCAGCAACCCTCGCTCAAGTTGACATTGCGAACTACCCGTTTTGTACCATTGACCCCAATGTTGGAGTTGCCTTTGTAGAAGCGCGGCTTGCCTGTCCATGCAAAGCCTTGCGTGATAAATTAGAATCTGAAGGACGCCTTGAAGCCGCTTCACCAGATGACCCACGTCAAGGTAGTCTCTGTGAACCACGGACGGGCTCGTGTGTAGGTCACCGCCGCTTTGTTCCAGTGGCCCTGGTTGATGTTGCCGGTCTCGTCCCTGGGGCGAGTGAAGGGAGAGGGAGAGGCAATGCCTTTCTATCGGACTTAGCTAACTCCAATGTCTTGATTCAAGTTGTTGACGCTGCCGGAACAACCGATTTAGAAGGCCAGTTCCTCGGTGGGGCCTCCTCAAAAGAAGAGGCTCTCAGTGCAATGAAAGAAGAGATAGCTTTCCTAGAAGAAGAATTGGATGCTTGGATCGCCGGCATTCTCAATGAGGGCTGGACTCGCGGTGTACGCAGAGTGCAAGCGGAAGGTGAGAAGGGGTTGGCTTCGTTTGTTCAAGAGCGATTAAGCGGGCTAGGGGCTACGACTCAACTCGTTTCCCAATGCATGTTACAATTCCAACAAGAACAACGCCCAGAAGGACAACCGTGGGATTGGAGTGCCGAGGTTCTCCAAGCACTTGCTGCGACGCTGCGACAAGGATTGTTTCCCATTGCCTACGCAGCGAACAAGTGGGACATTGCTCCGGCTGGAGTGATTGACGACCTCTCCTCGTACTCGATTGAACCGTGCATGGCCGATGTTGAACTCGCACTACGAAGAGCAGCAAACGCGAACATCATTTCGTACCATCCAGGAGAAGCCACATTCTCAATCAATGATTCCTCAGCACTAAATGACGCCCAAACCAAGGCTTTAGCACATATGCTTGCTCGGATGGAATCGTCTAATGGAACGGGCGTGGCTCGCCTATTGGACCGGGTTTTGTTTGACCTGCTAGAACAGATCGTTGTTTATCCTGTACAAGATGAAAGTCATTGGGTAGACGGTGACGGCAAAGTTTTGCCAGATGCATTTGTAGTCTCATCAGGAATCCAAGCCAAAGCCTTGGCTTACCATGTCCATACAGACTTAGGAGACGGTTTCATTCGTGGCGTTGATGGAAAAACCCGTCGCGTGGTAGGTGCAGACCACGAGTTGTCAGATGGGGACGTCCTCAAAATTCACGCTAAGTCGTGATTCAGTGACCCTTCGGGCGGTCATATGCTGGACTCAAACGAGCCATGTCTCCGGAATATCGGCCACCACGATAGATGAAGATAACCGGTGCGAGAAGTGTGAGGACAATCAACAGTCCGAGGAAGAAGAGCCCCCATGGTTTGACATCCGAGAGAGTAAATCCCCAAAGAGCCCAGAGGAACGGGATGTAAAGAAAAATACTGTAGCGCCGTGTAACAGCGGAGAAACGGGCGTTAGCAAGTTGCTTTTCAAAGAGAATAGGAACTTCTTCCTTGGTGACCAAGCCTTGGTCTAACCCGCATTGCGCACATACTTGTGCACGAGGTCCATTTCCATGAATGAAGAATTCACGCGGGTAGGTGCTTCCACAGTGTCGGCATGCTGGCATGGCGTTCCCTCAAGTTGTCCAACGGCAAGGGATTCTTCAACCATCCGATGGATTCTGAAGAAATTCTTGAATGATTGCTCGCCCTTCGGGAGAGCCAATGGACTCTGGATGGAACTGAACTCCATGGATGGGGTGCGAGGAATGACGGATGCCCATCACCAGCCCAGTTTCCGATTCTCTCCCGTTGATGATGAACGAATGTCCTTCGTTCTCGTTGACAACGAGTGAGTTGTATCGCGTGAATGCTTCTGGCGAAGTTGAGGTTGCGAAGAGGCCCGTTCCATCGTGCTCAATTCGAACAGGAACACCATGAACAGGCCCATGCGGAGAGGGGATGACTTCCATTCCATCAGCAAGTGCGAGGGCTTGGTGGCCGAGGCAAACCCCCAAGACTGGAATTGACAATTGTCCAGCGAGAGCGTGATGAGCAAGCGCCATGGTCAACGGGGCATCATCAGGAGCCCCAGGGCCGGGGCCGAGAACAATGTGAGTAGGCTTTAGACGGTCAAGGAGGTCAAACAGCGCCGTGGGGTCCGACAATAATTCTGCTTTCTTATTACGGCCTGCTAAGACCGTCACATCATGTCCTGATTGAGCGATAGCGTCTGCAACATTGAGTGAAAATGAATCCAAATTATCAATGAAGAGCACA
>JABJFP010000167.1 GCA_018662715.1 Methanobacteriota archaeon
AGCAAAGCTAAAGGACTCTGATGAAGAATTTATTGTTGTCTTCTGTGCAATGGGGATCACCGCTGAAGAATACAACTTCTTCCGCTCTGACTTGGAGCGAACTGGCGCACTCGAAAACGCTGTGTTGTTCGTTAACCTTGCGGACGACCCGGCTGTTGAGCGTATCATTACGCCTCGTCTTGCCTTGACTGCTGCCGAATACCTCGCTTTCGAGAAAGATTACCACGTACTCGTCATCTACACTGACATGACCAACTACTGTGACGCTCTTCGTCAAATTGGTGCTGCTCGTGAAGAAGTACCCGGACGCCGTGGTTACCCAGGTTACATGTACACCGATTTGGCCATGCTCTACGAGCGTGCAGGAATTATCAAGAACAAGAAGGGTTCAATCACTCAATTCCCAATTCTTACCATGCCTGGTGACGATATCACCCACCCGATTCCTGACCTTTCCGGATACATTACCGAAGGACAAATCGTTATTTCACGTGAATTGCACCAACAAGGTATCTATCCGCCGATCAACGTTCTACCATCTCTCTCACGACTGATGGGTTCGTGTATTGGTGAGAAGACCACCCGTGAGGACCACAAGTCGGTTTCCGACCAAATGTACGCTGCATATGCACAAGGCCGTGAACTTCGTGGTCTGGTCGCCATTGTCGGTGAAGACGCCCTCAACGAGCGAGACAAGCAACTTCTCGACTTCTCCGGTGTGTTTGAAGACAAGTTCCTTCGCCAAACCCGTGATGAGGACCGTTCTATTGAGGAAACACTTGACCTGTGCTGGACTCTTATGTCTGCAATTGATACAAAGTACCTCGTCCGTCTTGACCAAAAGTGGATTGACAAGTACCATCCAGATAACCGAGCTTGAACACTAACGATAACTGATACACGAGGGGAATGCTATGGCACTGGACATCAAACCAACCCGAAGCGAACTCATCAAATTGAAGGCTCGAATCAAGCAGACCAAAAACGGTTACAAGTTGTTGAAAATGAAGCGGGACGGACTGTTCCACGAATTCCGACAACTCCTTTCCGTTATGATTGAGGCTAAGAAAGACTTGACCAATGCTTACCGTCTTGCTAAGACAAGGATTGACCTCGCAAATGCAATTGAAGGTGGTCTGGCAGTTCGTGCTGCAGCAATCGCTAATTCAGCTCATCCAGAGGTTGAGGTTGAACGCCGAAACATCATGGGTGTTGTTGTTCCAAGTGTAAGTGGAACTAACTTGAAGTCCACCTTCTCAGAACGTGGAATTGGTTTCATTGGTTCTTCACCTTACATAGATGAAGCAAGCGATTCTTTCAGTGAATTGATTGAAAAGATTGTTACTGCCGCAGAAATGGAAGCCACACTGAAGCGACTTCTTGCTGAGATTGAGGCAACAAAGCGCCGTGTTAACGCCCTCGAATTCAAGGTCATTCCAGAACTTGAAGAAGCCAAGGTATTCATTCAACTTCGCCTCGAAGAAATGGAACGTGAAGAGACGTTCCGATTGAAGCGATTCAAGAACAAGTGAACCTGTTTGCCCGTGTCCTCCTAACGAGGGATTCATGGGGGATGGGCATTACCGAGTGTTGGGTGGGGTACGATGAGCGAACCGGAATCGTCGTCTGAAACTCCCAATCCGTTGGCTCATCACAAAAAATCATGGGACCAACATGAGTTGTTGGCTTCAGCACTGAGCACATATTTCGTGATTCACCAACACTCCGGGGGCCGATGGCCCTCCTGGAAGGTTACTGCTTCTGGAGACGTCTCAATTCATCAGTGTCTTGTGGACGCAAATTCTCACCTTGAACGACTCGGTTGGATGGGAAAACTTACCTCAGATGATGGCTGGAATGTGACTGTATTCCCCCTGCCAGAACGCCAATTTCCCCGTATAAACAGCGTATTGCTCTTTTGGATTCTATCATTTCTCACGCTAAGTTTGGCTGGCGATGTTTGGATGGATTCCGTTCGTCCTGACGGAGGTTGGTTCCATTCATCTTCGTTTGTTGATTCTGTTATTGGCTATGCCCTCCCCATCATGTTCATTCTCATTGTGGCAACTTTTGTTCAACGTCGTGTAGCACGTCATTTCGGGGTCAGATCAGGCCATATCATGCCCGTTCCGGACTTGACCATCGCTTTGTACGCTCTAGGGATATTTCCCTCAAGTTGGCTGTTTTGGCCTTTCGGAATTTTGCTCATTCCTACAATGCCTCGCATGGATGCAAGGCCATGGCCAAATCGAGCCTCACTCGGATATACCGCTCTATCAGTTCCAATTGTACTGATGCTCTCGGGTATCATACTCTTGTTTGCAGGTATTGCTTTAACTCCGCAATACCTTGAACTTTCATCCATGCCGATGTTAACCTCTGCACCGAGTTTCCTCAGCCTTCTTGCAAACCAATTCATTCACGATGATGCCTTTGTTCGTATGGCTTGGGCGCATCCTTGGGTCCATGTTGGCGGAATGCTCCTCTTGTTTGCCTGGATTTCTATCCTACCAATACCCACCTTCCCAGGTGGAAGAATCCTCATCGCAAGAATGGGTATGTTAGACGCACGAAGCTCAGGAACTCAAAGCCTATTATTGGTCACCGTCCTCATGTTTGCTTACCTCTTTGGGGTGTTTGAGGGCTTCTCAATTTGGTTCCTGGTTCTTGGCCTTCTCTTGCCTCTCCTCTTTTTCCTCGGTAACGACATACGCATTCCATTCATCTTAGATGAGAATGAGGGGCTGAGCGAACAAGATCACCGTCGTATGGGAACGCTTTTACTCATTTCTTTCCTTCTCATTCTGCCTGCTCAGCAACCCGTGATGCGAAACGATACGTGGGACGACGACCTTACGTTTGAAATCGGAGAGCCAAATCCTGCGATTTTGGGAGAAAACGGAATTTGGTACTCCAATAACTCCCTCAAGATTACGAATCCCTCTTCCCTCCAGAAGCCGTACGCTGTTGATGTGTTCTTTGAACAAACAGGACATGATTGGAACGTTGAATGGGTTTGTGATGACCAAAATACGTTGACTCTCAACGGTGAAGGATGTGGTTCAGAACTTCTTCCAGGATATGCCGCTACCTTTTGGATTAATTATTCATGGTCTTCACAAGAGCAACCTTTGGTCTCTAACCTCACCTATGTTGTTGAAATTAATGATGCATATTTCCTAGAGCATCATGTGATTCGTCCCGGGCTTGAAGTTGTACCAGCAGACCATTGGTATGATGTCCCATCAGGCGACCATGTCAAACGCTGTGTGGACCTTTATGGCGGACTTTTAGATTCATCACAACTGAATGTTTCAGTGATGGAATCATCGATTGAATCCCTTCAAACAATCTTGGTTCAACTTGATGGTGAATTGGGGATGAATGCAAGCCATGATTCAGTTCCATCTTCAGTTTGTTTACGAGGCCTAGATCCACTCGTGTTCCTTCCAGCGATGACAGAATTAACCTTGAACAACGACACGTTCAAGCCGCTCCTGCCCACTAACCGTCGTCATTTGGAGGGCATTGTCCCTGAACAAGGTTGGACCATCGGGACTGTGGCTGATAATCAACCAGGCTGGGGGGCACTACTCATTGAAGGAGGCGTCCTCCAAACAGGAGAAGAGTTCTGTCCGATTAATCCAACCATCAGCACGCCATCTCGACCTCTTGAAGGTCCTTGGATTTGGGATGCTTCCGTATTCAAATCAGGTTCGCTTCCCGATGTGGAAAGCGGTCAAAACCTCAACCTCCTGCTGTCGGAAGGAACGAATGTAACGATTTGTTCCAATAGCGACCCGTTTAACCCCTATCCTCGTCTTCAATTTAATGTTCAAGCAGGGCCTGAGCTGATGGTTGATTGGATGAATACCAGTACAAGGTTTTGGACGACACCGTTTGCTTTTGCTATGAATGGAACGATGGTGAATGATGACATGGGCAATCTAACGTTCAACAATCCTAGCAATGACTCAGTTCCATTCCGAATCGCTCGTGAAGGTGGAATTGGTGAGGATTGGACTCACAATTGGGATGGACAATATCTCAGCCCAGGCGAAACAAACTTGACGTTAATTCCGCCTGCCGAACCTTACTCTACGATGTGGATTACACATGAAGCAGGAACGGTCGTCCTTCACCTCGCCAGTTACCAGTAGGGATTATCATGAGGATTTCCATATTGGGTGTCGGTTCAATCGGTACTCTAATGGCGACGAGCCTAGCACAAACCTCCCATGAAATCCATCTTCATGTTCGCGGAGAGCGGGGGGCTTCTCTAATGTTACAAGGACTGGATGTGCGGGGTCATTTGACCACAACCGTACCGGCTGACAGGTTCCTTTTCACAGCAGAAGAACTTGATATTTCTGAATTCTTTGAATTCGAATCAGACCTTGTTATTCTTGCATGTAAGGCACATGAAGTTGCTCACTTGGCAACGATTGCAGCCCGTTTTGCGAAAGAAGACGGCTTAGTTCTTGCACTTTCAAATGGCTTGGGCCACGTTGAGACGCTCAGTCGATGTGTTGGACCTCAACGTACTGTGGCTGCGACGACGACGCATGGGGCATATCGGGGCGAGAGTGGAGCAGTGACATGGGTCGGGAAGGGAATAGTAAATCTCGCCAGCATCCCCCTTGGACCTGGTGTAGAAGCGATGACTCAATTGGTACGATTGTTTGAGTCAAGCGGGCTTGAACCCGTTCTTTGTTCTGATTCAAGTCAAATGATTTGGGAGAAAGTTCTGTTAAACATCACCATTAATCCGCTTGCAGCTCTTGCAGGATTGAAAAATGGGGAATTGTTAGAATCTAACGTGCTTGATGGATGCCTCCTACTGTATCGGGAAGCGAAGCAGGTTGCAGAAATGGAACGCATAAAACTCTTGGACGAAGTGGAATTTGAACACTTGTTGCGTACTGTGCTTCAAGCAACGGCCGGGAATTCTTGCAGCATGTTGGAAGACATCAAAGCGGGTAGAGTCACAGAGATCTCGTCATTAAATCGTGAAATTGCTAACAGGGCGGAGCAACACGGTTTGAGCGTACCTCTGAATGAAGTTCTAGCATCTCTTATTGAGGCATGCCATCCTCTATGAGGTCCAGATTGAAGTGCAACCCGGAGTTTGAGGTTTGCAACAATGCGTCTTCAACAACCAGCGTTCCGATTAACGAAAGATTCCGCAATTCTATGAGTTCACGAGAGGGGATGCACTCTCTCCAAAGCATGTCAATCTCATCATGAAATAACTCAAGCCGACGGCTTGCTCGTTCTAAACGTTGATTGGTACGAACGATTCCCACTTCTTGGTCCATTGTTGTCAATAGACTGTTTCGATCGTGCATGATAGGGGCATGTTCTCGAAGGCTAGCCAAACCTTCTGCTCGCCATTGAGGCTGCCTTCCTTCATACGTGGGTGGTGGGTTTTTGATGAGGAATTCAGATGCACGATGGGCGTATACTACGGCTTCAAGAAGACTGTTCGATGCTAATCGGTTTGCTCCATGCATTCCCGTACAGGCTACTTCTCCAATAGCATACAAGTGAGGCATGATTTCTCGACTGTTCCGAACAAAGGCACGGCCAATATGGTCTACCTTTATTCCACCAACCATATAGTGGGCAGCAGGTACAACAGGGATGGGGTGTATTCCGAGTTCGATTCCCTCCATGGTCAGCCGGCGTTGTATGTTTGGGAAGTGCTGCTTTAGTTCCTTTGAATCAAGGTGAGATGTGACCAGGAATACGTGGGATTTCCCTGTTGTCTTTAGGCATTGGTCAATTGCCCGTGCTACGATGTCGCGTGTGGCCATTGAGCCATCTTTTGAATGGTTGAGAGTAAACGAATACGAGTTCGGCTTTGGTGGGTTGATTGCCTCTTCCTTTGCCTTCTCACAGGCTGCTATCCACCGCTCATATCCATCATGGTCGAGAAGGACGGCACCTTCACCTCGTAGTGCCTCAGACATCAGGAACGGGCGGTTGGATCTAGCAAAAAGAGCAGTTGGGTGGAATTGAATAAATGCAAGGTCTTGTACGCATGCACCTGCTCTATAGGCCATCGCCAAACCATCACCTGTGGCGACGCTCGGGTTCGTTGTGGCCTTCCAAAGGCGCCCGACTCCTCCTGTTGCGAGCATAATTGCATCGGCTTCTACGGTGAGGACTTCATTGCTGATTTGGTCCAAGCACCATACGCCTGCAATTCCCTCCTCATCTACGCCATGTTGGCGTTGGATAAGGTCAATAGCGAGTGTATTTGGTAGGAGGGTAATGTTTGCATGCCGTTCTGCATATTGGGTGAGAGCCCGCTCAATTTCCTTTCCAGTGGCGTCTTTTGCGTGTAGGATTCTATTCTCTGAATGTCCTCCTTCTTTTGCAAGGGAAAAACTTCCATCGTTTCGTTGTTCAAAATTAACTCCTATGTTGATGAGGTCGTTTATTCGTTCTCCGGCTTCCAGGATGATGGATCTTACAACCTCTTCGTTGCACAATCCATCTCCTGAGCGAAGCGTGTCTTGGACGTGCGCTTCCATTCCGTCATGATTGGTTTTGTCAAGGATTGCAGCGATCCCGCCCTGCGCCCAATTGGTTGAGGAATCCTTCGTCCTTTGTTTGGTTATAACCGTGACATTATGGTTTGCATCAGCGAGTTTTGCCGCAGCAAATAACCCTGCAATTCCGCTTCCAACAATGACGATATGAGCCATGACATGCCCTCGTGATGCTTGTTGCTGAGCCTCCTCCTTCTTGATGATGATGGAGGCGAGATGGTTTCTTTACTCACGATATCACTATGAGGTGGCCTTGCTTCCTATGTGTTGGGGAGACTCATGCGCCGTATGCTTGGAACGATTGTTGGTGGAGCAATCGTTATGTTTGTTATCGCAAATGTCCAATTCGGTGCCGTTGCTCCACTTGTAGTCAATGGCGTGGATGAGGCCAAATTAGACGTCTTCATGCTTTCAGACCCCAGTTGTAGTTTTGATTCCATAGAGGCTGAAATTGAAGCGATGGGGACTTCCTACTGTCTTGGAGAACAAGGGCAGTGGTCTGGGGCAGATATTTTGATGCTTTTGGAAGGGATCATCATCATTCTTGCTGGACGCTTGGAATTGCCACAAAATAAAGCATGGGCTCGCCGCGTTAGAAAAATAGGCTTCATCACTGGATGCACCCTATTCAGTTTTGCAATACTTGACCGCCTTGGGTGGATACCTAGTTCTGCTAATTCAGAAGGATTAGCAGACTTCTTCCCGTTTGACATCTCACCCTGGTTGGTACAAATCGGGTTTGCAGTAGCAGGCGCACTGTTGATGCGAGGACCGAAGTACTGGGAGGCTGAAGCGGTGTCACAGACGCGTGAAAAACTTGACAATCGAAGAGAAAAAGCTGGGAAATTCCGGGGCTCATTCCTCAATAAAGACAAGCATGACAAGAAAACTCACGACCGTCATGAGCGAAGTCGCCTGTTGAGTAACGATAAAAATCTCTCAATGTCCCGAAGAAGAAGCAACCTTCTCGTCATGGCAACCTGCCCTTATTGCCAGGGCGGGGGATGTAAGAAATGCAAAGAATTGGGCGTCTTTTGACACCTTCTCGGCGTTTCTTTTTCACTCCTGAAAACCGTATCACTGAGCCGTGTTTCTTAGTATTCTTTAAAACCTGTAAGCAACGGGTGTGAGAAATAAGGTAAGGATTTGAATTCTTACCAAGAGGGATAGGGATGTATCTAAAGTCACTTGAAGTTTCCAATTTCAAATCGTTCAAGGGCGAAGTGACCATCCCACTTGACCGTGGATTCACAGCGATCACCGGGCCAAACGGTTCTGGAAAATCCAATTGTGGGGACGCAATTCAATTTGTCCTAGGTCCAAAATCGAATCGGGTGATTCGTGCTCAGAACTCAACCGATCTTATTTTCAATGGTGGTAAAAATTCCAAACCGGCAAGAGAATGCGCCGTTACTCTCGTTTTTGCAAATCCAGTGATGGGTAACGGACGTCGTCGCCTTCCACTTGACAAAGAAGAAATCCGTATGTCTCGAAAAGTTCGCTTGACGCCGTCAAACAACGTTTCCACCTCCTATATGCTGAATGGAGAAGACAGCACTCAGAAGGCATTCCACCGATTGCTTGGGGCTGCAAATGCCCGTCCAGACGGATACAACATTGTCCTTCAAGGAGACGTTACAAGTCTTGCGAAAATGACTGCTAACGAACGTCGCAAAGTTCTCGACAATGTTGCAGGTGTTACTTCGTATGATGATGAAATACGTAAGGCTACCAAGCAACAAGAAAAGGTCGAGGGTTACATTGAACGCATCGGACTTTTGGAGAAAGAACAACTTGATCGCCTAGCAACT
>JABJFP010000168.1 GCA_018662715.1 Methanobacteriota archaeon
GTTTTGCTTTGGCTACTGCCTTTGCAACTGGCTTCTTAACGTCCTCTGATGCTCCACCCGCTTTGTCCAATAGTCCCATTTGTGTCACGCTTCCTTGTATTGATTGCTGATTGCAAGGTAAACTGCAAAGTCCGACGTTTCAGTAAACGCATTAATCGACTCTTCGGGCATATTGCCAAGTTGGTCGTCTACCATGTTATAGAAAATTGAACGTGTGTCGTCGTCTGTGACGGCTGGGCCAGCGAGTACTTCTTTGTAAATTTCAAAGTCATCACTTTCAACAAATGCATTGACGATCGCTTCGGGGAGATGGTCACCAAGCAAGTCATCAACAATTGAGACAAATTGAACGAAGAGGTCGTCATTATCAGACGAGGATGTTGCGACTGATGCTTGTTGTCCATCGGTACCTTCAGAGTCAATGGTTCGCTTGAGTGCTTTCCGTTGAGACATTAATGCTTGAAGGGTTGGTGTTAATTCAGCAAGAGTTGCACTGTCACCGATGGTTTTTGCTTCCTTGTAGAGTGGTTTGAGTGATCGCAGTTCTGCTTCTACCTGCTTGAGTTCTTCTTCAACCGTGGCAGGTTGGGCTACTTCATCCTCAATGAGTTCAACAACAGGTGCATCTCGTACTTCAGCCACTTTTTCATCCAATTCAGCTTTTCTCATTACGATAATTTCTCGGTCGAGTGAGTGCCCGAAACGGTCAGCATATCGGTCGAGGAGTGACCCTGCCTCTTTGTTGGCAATCCGGTCGATATGGCCGTAAATTTGAGGAAGGGGTTTGTCGGAACGCTTTGCCCACAAATCATTGTAACCTTTTTCATCAGCCAGGCCAGATAATGTTGTGTTAGGGTCGTTAACAGTTGGGATTGGTTGAGGGAGTGGTGCGACAGGCAAAGGGGCGGGAATAGGTTCAGCAACTGGCAGCGGTGGAAGAGGGGCTACGGGCAAAGGCGCAGGTGCTGGCTGAAAGCCAGGCAATGGCGGCAATGGAGCTGCCCCCGTAGGTAGCGGGAGTGGTGGTAATCCGCCTTGAGGCATGGGCAATCCTGGTACTGGAAGAGGAGCATCTTGTTTCTTAGATTTCTTACCTCTCCGCAGACCCAAAGGACTCACCCCGTATGAAGGGATGGCGAACCACCCTTGAACCTTACCTCAAAACGCTAAGGGAAATTCGTGTTTAGAAAACGGATGGGTTTGAACCAAATCAAACAAGTTTAGCCCATCCTTTTAGAACCAAAAAAGTAGCCCCAGTCTCATGTATTGAGATTCTGTCCCCCATTTTGGACTCCAATCTGCGGTCGCCAAATTGAGCAATAGCATCGTCAACTGTGTATTCTACCTCTATTGATTCATCCATACCGAGTGCAAGAGCCTCGTGAAGCGGATTGTACGGATTTGAACCGTCAGGATCTAACCTGCTTAGAGGGAATTCCGAAACTCTCATTCCAGACTTCCCATGAAGTGATGTTGGCCAACGAATTTGCCTCCTCACGTCAATTGTCACAACCTCATCCGTTTCTCCTGCTGACCCCAATACGACTGAGGTATCTGATTTGAGAAGATTTAGGAATAAGGATTGATACTTCCCCAAAAGTTCGAATCTACCGGCCTTGAGCCTCTGAACCCTATCGTGATGGTTAACTACATCTGCTAGTTTCCGTATGGAATCGGCGGTTCTCTGCGAGGTCTGCCCCTCACGGTCAAGAAGGGACTGGAGTCCTGTCTCAAGCCGTTTGAGGTCTTCAGAAGAGGACCCAGTTTTGTTCGAGATGCCTGTTAATGTATGAATCATATCATCCATACCGTTCCGAATCCGTTTGGTCCAGCCCTGTGCTCCATCATCGTGATAGCGAGCAAGACCACCTTTTACGTCAACTCCTTCTCCACGAATATGGGATACAAGTTCTCTGCGAGCTTCCGAATCTAAATGAAACAATGCAGGGTCCCGATAATGAAGATGGAAGCCGCGATGTCCAGAGAATGTAACTTGGAGATGTTCTTCTTTGAAACCAAATTCAGGTTCTAAAAAATCGTTCCATAATGACCACGCTTGCTCATGAATCACTTCCAACATCCCTGGGAAATCTTTGTCTGTAACGCCAGGTAGGTGATCTCCATCCAAATCAAAAATTAAATCTGCTCCCTGC
The DNA here is from genome assembly GCA_018662715.1 of Methanobacteriota archaeon. Lineage (GTDB taxonomy): Archaea > Thermoplasmatota > Poseidoniia > Poseidoniales > Poseidoniaceae > Poseidonia. The sequence goes on from JABJFP010000168.1 coordinate 2,154, forward strand.
CACAATTTATCAGCCATTTTCATTTCAAAAGGACGTTTCCAATAGGCAGTTGAATAAAAAACGGAATGCATAGCCCGCTCAGAGAGAAACGTTCTGACCTGCTCTACCCCGGAAAAAGATTTGTGACGAAGCGGAGGTGCTCCACCGAATGGAATGAACATCCACTCCCGAGATTTTACCCGTGGCGGAGACCACAGTGGGGATGTGCGATAATATTGCCCAAATCTATGCGCAAAGCGAGCCCAGCCTTGTGACATAAAAATCGCCCCTCATCATTGTAGTGAGGCCGAGGGTTCTTGAAGGAATCCTTCAAGATTCATTCTTCATCCAGAATCGCTCATCAGCTTCTGAAATCTTTGTTTCTGAGCCAGCACCTGTTGCATCAACATAGTGTTCCCAGCACATGTAGTAATTGTCAAGAACCATAGCGTTGCCAAACGTGAGGCGAATGCCACATTCATGGCAGCGTGGTCCGAGTTCTCCATTAGGGGCCTGTGCGAGTCGGATATGTTCATGGGGCATTGTAATCCTTCCAAATTGTGCTAATTCATTCTAGTCTTTGAACTTGAGGGATGAAATTCTACCATTCTGCGTTTTCGAACTCGGAACCGCTGACCCAAGCCAGCAAATCCAAAGCAACAACACAAGATTCTGAAACTTCCGGCAGTGGGTCTTTTGTAAATTGCTCAAGGATGGGGATAATACTCCTGTCCCCAATTGCCCCCATTGCTTCTGCTGCTTCATGCCGAACCATTACATGCTCTTCTGGATCAATAAGGCGCTCAGTGAGTGTTGGGAGGCAAACTGGATTTTGCATTTGTCCAAGTACATATGCGAGTTCATGACGAAGTAGCGCACTGGAAGAATGAAAGCCTGCACACAATGCTAGACATGCCTCGTCACTTCGTTCATTTCGGAGAGAGAACACGGCTCTCATCCTTTGAAACATTGGTAAAGATTCATTTTGAACCGCATCACGCCATAGCGAAACATTCCCTGAAGAAGTTGGTGGAGCAGGGTCTACAGAACCGTATTGGCTCTGCCGCGGAACGCGCTCATCTTGGACCATGAGGATAACCTCAAGCAGCACCGATGAAGTCAATGTCTTGAACGTCAAAGTCGGCTTGTATCAACCCGAGTTCCTGGCCTTCAACAATAAATCGTCGCACAGAGGCTCTGCCCTCGTCTTCGTAGTCAATTGTCCGGTCGTTAACATACATCCCAACAAATTCTTTGTTGGTGTCATCATCAATACCGCGACCCCATTCCTTTGCAAATTCTAACGCATCTTCTGGAGATTTTAAGGCATACTCAATGCTCATTTTAGTGTAGAGAGTGATGTCTTCCATGACCGATTGCCCGAGGTCCCTTCGGACAACGTTGCCGCCAAGAGGCATTGGCCAATTTTCTGTCCTTCCATTCCACCATTTTCCAAGGTCAATCAACACATCAAGGTCGTGGTCGACATAGGTCAGTTGCCCTTCGTGAATGATGAGCCCACTTTTGTACGTTCCATCAAGAATTCTTGGAATGATTTCGTCAAACGGGACTACAGCGACTTGACAATCGCCCCACGCAAGACGAAGTCCTAGGTAGGCACTGGTTTTCAAACCGGGCACTGCAATCACATTCGAGCGAGCATCTTCTTCCGAAACCCCAGACATGGTGACGACCATTGGACCGTATCCTTCGCCCATAGACGCACCGCAATTCATGAGCGCATAGTGTTCTGCAATCTCCGGATACGCATGGATTGATACAGCAGACACTTCCAAATCTTGATTCATTGCCCGATGATTCAGTGTTTCAATATCTTGTAGTTCATGAACAAACCGATAGCCTGGTGTGGGGAAGGCTCCTGTTGTCATGGCGTGGAACATGAATGCATCGTCAGGGTCAGGGCTATGTCCGATTCTAACGATTTTATTTCCGTCTTCGTCCAGTGGCAGTACTACGTCCATAGACCTGCCAATCTCCAGCCCTTCAAGAACCAACCGTTCAAAAAAATAAACAACAATTTGAAATTATTCCGTCACCAAGCAAATTCGAGTGGTTCGGGAAGGCCACATGCTTCGCTCAAAAAACGATGAAGGCCGTCCATGTGATGGGAGTCTAGGCGGTTGAAAACCTCTCCAAAGTATTGGTCTAAACGTTCATGCGATAAATCTGAACGGCCCATTGCCCATTGAATCACTGATTCTCGCTTTTCATCTGATTGTTCAAACTCCACTAACCCTGAAAGTAAGGCTTCATGAGCTTCTTTCAGCACTTCCAATGGCGTATCATTACGGGCGACAAATACTCCAAATATCATCGGTAAGCCAAAGAGTTCTAGCCATGCCTGACCCAAGTCGAGTTGAACCATTTCGGGGAATTCCTTTGCAGCCTCAAGTGCTCTATCTCCGATGAGGAGGCAACCATCTGCGCGAGCAAGCATTGATTCATAATCCGGACCGGTTGTGAAATATTCCATTTCCCGTCCCGACTGACTGATAAGATACTTGAGCAAGGCTACAGAGGTCGCAGAATCAGTGGGTAGTGCGATAGTTTTCATTGAATCAAGAGGAACTGCCCCAAACAAAAGGACGCTACCGACTTCCCCTTGCGAACCAATACCGATGTCGGGAAGCAATACGAGTTCGTCCGCGTGCTTAGCATAATCAGCGGCAGGAATAGGTGCGAGGACACAATCTTTCCGAAGGACATGGCCAGTGAGCCATGCTGGAGGGGCAGAAAGTACATTCCACTTATCTGCTAGATTGTGGAAAAGTGGGTCACAGTTGAGGAATGCCACGCGGCCAATAGTAGACTTCCATGTATCTGTCATCACACTCACCTACTGCGCCATTTTGAGATTTCGTTTTGGGACTA
>JABJFP010000169.1 GCA_018662715.1 Methanobacteriota archaeon
GCCGTTGGATGTACGCTGACTTACAGCGTTCAACGGTACGGAAATTTTGCACAGAGCGAGTTTTTCATGCTTGGGATGTATGTTGCCATCATGATCATGTGGATGGACTACTTTTTCCCGCTTGTTTCAGTCCCCAAAGATGGTGTTCTCGTATGGACCGTATTGCTGTGGACATTGCTTGGAGCCTTTGTTCTTACAGGACTTGCTGGAATCATCATTGACCGACTGGTCTTTAGGGGCTTTCGAGACAGAAAATCAAGCGCTGATGTCATGATGATTGCATCGTTAGGTGTGGCTTTGATTTTGCGAGCAATTGTTTACCTTCGCTTTGGAGCAGGAACAAAATTGTTTGAGCCCGATATTGACTGGAGAATCGCACGAGAGCAACGGTTTGAAGCACCTACGGCCCTGACAAAGCTCAATCTAGGCGACCGTTCTCTAGCAAGCGGTGACACATACACGCACGGTTCATGTGAAAATGTGGGTACTGCTGCCGCACCGGTATATGAAAAAGTTGTTAGTGTAGACTCAAAGCCACTTGCTGACGTCTATTCAGTGGGTTCTGATTGCGTAACTGAACTCACTGCAAATTACTCTTATTACAACGCAGCAATGCCTTTGGTCATCTTTTCATCGGTTGGCTTGTTGCTCCTCCTGTTGACCAAGACTCGTCTTGGTCGTCGCATGCGTGCAGTCGCTGACAACCCAGAACTCGCCGCAAGTTGCGGAATTAACGTCGAGCGAGTTCACATGATGAGTGCGTTCCTCTCCGCTGGAATTTCGGGATTGGGTGGGGCTATCTTTGCAATGACTGTCCGCTATAGCCCCGAAACAGGCTTTACGCTGCTCCTCCCCGCGTTTGCCGTCATTGTTCTGGGCACGATTGGTTCGATACCGGGTGCAATCGTTGGAGCGCTTCTAATCGGATTTGTTCGGTCTGTATCCTCTCCGATTTTGATGGGAATTGGAACGCCACTAGATCGGTCAAACTATGCCAACCTAGCAGAGGTTATGCCCTATGTTATGATCATCGCCATCCTTCTGGTGATGCCAAAGGGTATCGGCGATGCTTATGACAAGTGGAACATCAAGCGAATACGAACACGAGCCGAGGAAGATTTCACACCCAACGTAAAGAGAGCATCCATTTTGGGAATTTTCCTTGCTCCTCTCGGTATTCATCATTTCAGTGTTCGAAACAGCCTTCGTGGTCAACGTTACCTTCTTTCGACCTTAGCGGCTTACGTCGTTTACCTCTTTAGCCGGTTTGTTAAGGACAATTCCATCGCTAACAGTGAAATCTTCTCTCAAATAACTGGGGGGGACAAATCAATCGCCCTTTCCCATGCTCCGGCTGATTTTACCACGATGCAACAGGAAGCGTGGCTCTCGTTCATGGAGGCTGAACATGTTTTGGTGGAAATCATCTCTTCAATCGGCATTCTCGTTTGGCCTGCAGTGCCCATCCTTCTCTACCTTATCGCCTGGCGAGAAGCCTATCATACCCTCCAAGGTATAGAGATGAAACCATCAACTCGCTTGAAGAGTCTCTCCTCGCTTGCTGGCCGATGGGATGATGTTAATACTCGGGTTTCCTCGACCTGGCGTAAAACCACCCAAGCAATTGATGCTAAGATTGGATTTATTGGCATAAATGCGCATCGTTTAGTCAACGCTGGGAAATCAAAAGTAAAGGAAACGGTAGTCGAAAAGCGAAACAAAACGCTTGAGAAACTACGCATGCCCTACGGGCGAGAAAGTCAACTCGGTTCCTGGTTGCTCTTTGGAATTTTGGCCATCGTCATGGCCTGCCTCATTTACTGGCTTCCCGTTGCGGATTCAGACAAAGCCACCTTTGTGAAAACCCTTCAACTATCGAACGTAATGGTTACATTCGCTATATTCGCTATTCTAGCACTCTCTCTTAACTTGCACACAGGTGTCACCGGCCAACTCAATTTCGGAGTCATTTTCTTCGCTGCAATCGGAGCCATCACCGTTGGAATTTTGACGGCGCCCAAGGAACTGCATGGTTATGACTGGCCAATTGGTTACGCCGTATTGTTTTCCATGTTCCTCGGGGCTCTTGCAGGATGGTTCCTGGCCTATCCAACCGCTCGGCTGCGTAGTGATTACTTCGCCATCATCACCATTTCCCTTGGCGAAATTGTCCGCGTCTTACTGAGCGGAGAGCCACTCCTTCGTGCTGGTTCGTGGGGTAGTGCAGTGGGAATTTCCCGTTACAAACTACCGCTTCAAGAGTGGTGGTTCTGTGGGGACTCAGTTCCATTGGATGAGAACGGCATTCCTCTTTCTCCCATAGCATGTTCTCGAGACGACAGCGTTCAAAGTATGGCTGCAACCCTTGGTGAATGGCTCAACCTTGGCGAACCTGCACCGTACATGTTTGTTCTTGCAACCATCGGCCTCATCGGCTTGATTCTAACATGGTGGCTGCTTAACACGGTTCTTGCATCTCCTTGGGGGCGCATTCTTCGAGCCATTAGGGAAGATGAAGAAGTCGCTCAACACCACGGCCACGATGTTCTGCGTCACAAAGCAGCCAGTCTCGCACTGGGAGCATCAATCGCTGCCTTTGCCGGGGCCCTCTGGGCATGGAAACTTACTGGATTCCAACCGTCTTTCATGTCTCCTGCTAAAACGACCTTCTTGGTTTGGGCAGCATTTATCATTGGAGGAGTTGGAAACAATCGCGGAATGATCATCGGGGCGTCCATCATTGTTCTCATGGAATTTGTATTCAATGTCCTCGTCGCAGGCCAAGGCAGTTCTGACCTTCCCCTCAACGAGGTAGCATCTACGATTGACGGTTGGTTTGAATGGCTTGTCATCGACCAACTGCAGGTCATGTGGATTTGCATCGCCATCGTGCTCTTCGCTCACCTAGTCAAATGGGAATCTGTACGGGAGACGTTCTTTTGGGTAGGCCTGATTTTCGCTTGTGCATCCTTCTTCTTTGACGACCGTTCAATTGAGGAAGCGTACCCAACAGGAGCAGTCCGTGCGGGAATGGCTTATGTCAAGGTGCTTTTGATCGGATTACTCATTGTGTTTTCATTACGATACAATCCGAAAGGATTGCTGCCCGAGGTCCCTTACAGGCCTCCGCATCCATCAGGAAAGGGGGCTGAAGAACAATGAAGCCACTTTTGTCAGTCAAGAATTTGCGAATGGAGTTTGGCGGTTTGGTCGCCGTAAAGGATGTCACCTTTGACGTCAAAAAGGGAGAATTCATCGGTTTAATCGGTCCAAATGGGTGCGGTAAGTCGACGACGTTCAACTGCATCAGTGGCCTTCTTCAACAGACCTCAGGGACCGTTGAGGTGTTTGGGGAAGATGTCTCAGACAAGCGCCCAGACCAAATCCAAAAATTAGGGATGACCCGAACCTTCCAGCACACACGCCTTTGGAAAGACATGACTGTTATTGAGAACATGTTGGTTCCACCGCGCAAGCAGTTTTCACCCAACCCCTTCCTTTCCTTATTCCGAGGACGGTCTCGACCTTCAGAAAAAGAACGCCTGGCTAACGCTTTTGCTGTTCTTGACCAACTTGAGGTCCCCCACATGGCACACAACCTTGCAAGTGAACTCTCGGGCGGGCAAAGCAAACTTGTTGATATCGGACGTTCAATGATGGGAAGTCCCGATTTGCTCTTGCTTGACGAACCTGTTGCAGGTGTGGCGGGCCCACTTGCGATGAAAATTTTCACCAATTTAAGAGAACTCGTGGACACAACAGGCATTTCGGTTCTCGTCATTGAACATAACATGGACTTCATCCTGCGCCAAGGCGTAGACCGTATTGTTGTCATGAACGAAGGAGAAGTCCTGATGGTTGGGACCCCGGAAGAAGTCAAATCAAACCGTGCCGTTATCGAGGCTTATCTCGGTGGGGCTGCTGATGGGGGTGAAGAAGAATGACGCGTATGCTTGATGTCAAAGGCCTAACGGCTGGTTATGGAAGCGTGCAGATTCTTTACGGCGTAGACCTTTATGTTGACAAAGGAGAATTTGTCACCATCATTGGGCCAAATGGATGCGGAAAATCGACTTTCATCAAAGCCTTGTTCGGAATAGCGACCTATTACGACGGGGAAGTCTCATATGACGGCGAATCCATCGAAAAGTTACGTACAGACCAACTGGTCAACAAAGGAATCGCGTATGTCCCTCAAGTGAATAACGTGTTTCCGACGCTGTCGGTTGAAGAGAACTTGCAGATGGGGGGGAATTCCCTTTCAAACAAGGTCTTGAAAGAACGCATTGAGCGAGCCCTCAACATGTTCCCTGACCTTCGTTCAAGAGAACACGACTTGGCGGCTTCTCTCTCAGGCGGTGAACGCCAAATGTTAGCCATCTCACGAGCCTTGATTTCAGACCCATCGTTCCTTCTCTTGGACGAACCTACAGCTGCTCTTTCACCTCTCTATCAACAACAGATTATTGAACGAATTGATAACTTGCGAAAAGAAGGCATTACGGTCCTCATCGTGGAACAAAATGCTCGATTAAGCCTAGCTCGTTCAGACAGGGGGTACATCTTCGCAAATGGAAAGGTCGTTCACACTGGTGATGCGGACTTCATCCTCAACGATCCAGAGATTGGAGAATACTTCCTCGGCTCTCACGATGACTGATGTAATTCCGCCCAAAAACGGCTTTCCTTCCATCTTCCTCAAGTACTTGAAGATTTGACCGGCGTTTATGGCGCAAGGAACTGTCAAGTGGTTTAACCAAGTAAAAGGATTCGGATTTATTGAAGTTGAAGGTGGAGACGACCTTTTCGTCCACATCTCAGAAGTCACCGGAGAGATCACTGACGGAGACACCGTTCAGTTTGAAATCGGTGAAGGCCCCAAAGGCCCTAACGCCATCGGCGTCAGTAAAGTCGAGTGAGACATTGTTCTCTGCTCATGCAGAGTAAACTTCCAATCACCAACGAGCGTAAGCTCAGTCAATTTTCGTTGACTTAATCTCCGCTTAACTTCCTCTCCTCTATGGGATTGAGTATTCTTCATACAGATGGATTTCTGGCTTGGGACAAAAGAGCAAACATACATATACCGGTGGTCAGACCGGCGGTTTGAAGTGCTTCTATGCCGTTAAACCGATTCCTTAATCTTCCCGAGGAAGAGAAGGATCGCGTGCTCAAGATATCAAAACTACAATTTTCCACTCATGGCTATGATTCCATGTCACTCAATCTCTTGCTCAAGGAAATAGATATCTCCAAGGGTCAGTTCTATTACTGGTTTGAAGATAAGGCTGACCTCTTTTTCACCATCATCCAGGAGGGTTTGGACGCCCTCAACTTGCGATTATTGGAGCACGGGCAACCAACATCAAAAACTGGGTATTGGACCCATATGCGCCAAATACGACTTATCTCAGAACAATTCTGGGAAGAGAACGAATTTGTTGAGATTGGGCGCATGGTTTCACAACAAGTTCCACCAAACCACCCAATCCATGAACGTCTCGAGGAATGCTGCCAACCACTACAAAACCACTTTCTTAGCTGTATTCAACTGGGACAGGAATGGGGATTGGTACGCACAGATCTTTCGGCATCTATGCTGCTCACCTTGACCGAAGGGGTGAGCGACACATTCTACGAACTGATGTTGGATTCATACACAACGGATGCTCCTCCTTCGCCAACAAATCAGACCCTTCATGACTTGCTTGGGCGTACCTTGAGGTCACTTCTGCAGCCTACTAGCGTTGAGAAAACGGACTGATTGAAAAACAGGCATTGATATATTCACTTTTTGAAAAAATACATATTCCGAGGAGATACTATGCTACAGGTCAATAATTTAACCAAAGCCTTCGGGTCAGGTACGAACAAACTACAGGTCCTCAAGGGCGTGGACATGAACATCAAACAGGGCGAGATGGTTGCTCTCATGGGTCCATCGGGCTCTGGAAAGTCGACCCTTCTCAACATCATCGGCGGACTTCTAGCAGGTGATGATGGCTCCATCACACTTGGAGACCGAACCTACGGCCTGAAAGGACCGTCGGGAGTCGTAGATGTCCGACGAGAACTTGTTGGATGGATTTTCCAAGATTTCCACCTTCTTGAAAATCTAACCGCAGCAGACAATGTCGCCATGGCTCTTGAACTCTCTGGGATGTCTGCATCAGAGGCAGAAGAAGCCGCCGTCATCGCTCTAGAAAAGGTCGGACTTGGTGACCGTATGCATCACATTCCCAACCAGTTGTCCGGTGGCCAACAACAACGTGTAGCCATTGCTCGCGCCATCGCAGGGAATCGACCGGTTCTGCTTGCTGACGAGCCTACAGGCAATCTAGACATCGCAAGCGGGAAAGAAGTTCTTGCTTTGTTCAAGGAACTCTGCCACGACAAAGACAACCCCATATCTATTCTTATGGTTACTCACGACCCCGACCTTGCATCAAATGCTGACCGAATGTTACTTCTCAACGATGGAAAGACGGAAGCCTCCGATATTCGTTCAGCATGGGGCTTGGATGATGATACCGACCAACCTGTA
>JABJFP010000170.1 GCA_018662715.1 Methanobacteriota archaeon
GAGTTTCACATCGGCCATCTCCGAGAAATTCTCACTGGAGATATGATCACTCGAGCAGCCCGACGTGCTGGACTCAATGCAGAACTCGTTTTTGTCGTGGATAACGCCGACCCACTGCGTAAGGTATATCCTTTCTTAGATGCATCATATGAGGAATTCATTGGCCATCAACTCGGTGCAATCCCCGCACCTGACAAAGATGGAAAGCCAGATTGGGAACGCTTTGAAAACGAAGGATGGTCCTATGGAGACCACTTTCTTGCACCCTTCCTAGAAGCGCTAAAGCAAATTGGCGTAGAACCGAGATTGATTCCAAACCTAACCTCGTATCGGGAAGGGAAATTTGCCTCCTCAGCAAAGAAGGCATGTGATGACCCAGGTGCAATCCGAGAAATCATAGAACGTGTATCTGGAAGAGAACTTCCTAAGGATTGGTTTCCCTGGCAGCCACTTGACTCAAAGGGGTCATTGGACGGCCTAACGATTACTGGGTACGAATATCCCTTAGTCATGTGGACGGACCAATACGGCGAAAACGGCCAGTCAGACATTACAAAGGGAGAAGGCAAACTGCCTTGGAGATTGGATTGGCCGGCAAAATGGGGATTCAATAACATCACTTGTGAACCATTTGGAAAAGACCACGGCGCTGCAGGCGGTTCATTTGCAACGGGAGTTGAAATCGCTGCCTTCTTTGGCCATGAACCACCTCAATCATTGGTTTACGAATGGATCAGCCTTCGTGGAAAAGGGGCGATGTCATCTTCCTCCGGAAATACGGTTGGACCAATTGAGGCGTTACGACTTGTCCCGCCAGAAATCCTTCGTCTTTTAATCGCAAACTCAAAACCAAACAAGGCTATAGAATTTGACACTGGAATGGGTTTGGTAAACCTCGCCGACGAATATGAGCGACTCTCATCAAGGGACTTTGCAGAAGAACTCTCCAGTGATAAATTAAGTCGGAGACAACGAGTGCAAATTGAAGACGCACAGGCCGCACTCCGCCTTTCGATGGTATCTGCAGGAATACAAGCAGAAGCAACCTCAGTAAGTTTCCGCCATCTTGCCCTTCTCGCTCAAATTAAACCTAATAACGATGGAATTTGGTCGTCCCTCAAAGAATCGGGAGCCATTTCTGGCCCTTCATCCGTTCTCTCAGACCGGCTTACAAGAATGCGTGCTTGGATTGAATCAAAGCACTTCCCTGAAGAAATGCGAATTGTGATTCTCAATCAACCAGATGAGGAAGCACTCTCAGGATTGGATGATGAACAACGTAAGGTCATCCCACATATTGCTGCTGAAATGGAATCTGCTGAATGGACTGCAGAAGGAATTACGCAGGCTTTCAAAAATGCAGCACTGCATGCTGAAGCACCGATGCGATCGATGTACAGGGCGTGCTATGCTATGTTCATGGGAAGCGAACGTGGCCCACGTTTGGCCCCCATTTTAGCGAATTGTATTCGTGAGGATGTATGCATGCTAGCTCATGCCTGTTCAACCCGCTTATCGTAATCGCTCCACAAGTAAACCCACCAAGAAGAGGCTCGCTCTCAAGAGTTTGAGACATACCCTTCAAAAGGAGTCACTTACCTTGAGAGCATATGGGAGGGGTGTATTGTCCGACATGTGAGGCAGGCGTTGAAGTCACTGCCAAATATTGCCTCTCCTGCGGACATGACCTGTCACTTCAAGGCCCAATAACTGCCACAGGGCATGATTTGAATCAACTAAAGGATGTTATTCGAATCCGAGATGACCTTTCAATGGCTCAGAAATTTGACATGATTGCACAGGTTGAGGACGGAGCAGACCCCATCGCTCTCGGTATTGCAGCCGCAGCAGATGATGGAGAAAATGCATTGAGCAATGCGTTTGAAGCACCTACCGCAACGATGGAAATCGCCCCCGCTCTACAAAATGTAAAATGGGGTAATTCAGCAGCTGACGCAGCGATTGAAGCCGTTGCACCATCAAAACTTGGTGACCTTAAGAAATCCGGAACTTTTGACCTTGAAAATGACGTGTTTCATGAAGCCATGGACCTTGGACTCAAAGCGAGTGTTCATCTTATTCAAGCATCACAGGGCTATCCTGAAGCGTTAACTGCTGAGGCATTGAAGAGTGTACCCATCATGGTCCCTCCCAAGAAGAGTTTCTGCCCTAAGTGCGGTTCTGACATTCATGCAAATGCATTACTACAGTGGAAAAAGTGGACTGAAACGTCTCATACATTCCTCGCAATGCAACTTGAGGCTTCCATGAAAGCGTCCCTCATGCACCTTTCATCAACCTATCAAGATAAAATTCAAGACCTAAAAGACCAACTTTCTGATGCAAAAAATGCAACGGCACCTGCGGCTGAAGTCGACGAGGAAAAACTGCGCAAGAAGATTGAGAAAGAAGTCCGAAAGGAGTTAGAAACTGAAACCAAGAAATCAGGTTCTCAAGCCAAAGGAAAGAGTGCTGCGAGTGCTGGTTCCAAACCAAAGAAAAGTTCAGCCCCAACAAAGCCTAAAGCAAAATCTGGAGGTATGTTTGGGGCCAAGAAGCCAAAGAAGACCTACGATGGCGAACCCGGAGGAAAAGCAGAATGGTTCTTAGAAGAGGCCTTGGATACCGTCTATGACCCACACGGAACTGGTAAACCAATCAAAGGAGCCATGATTCTCGCACGCTCATCGGAGGGTAACGTTCGTGTCCGCGACGTCATTCGCGCTTATGCTGTTGAGGGAGTTGATGGAATTTCTGAACTCGCACATACAAGTCCA
>JABJFP010000023.1 GCA_018662715.1 Methanobacteriota archaeon
ATGGCCAAGATTGGTTGGTTCTACGGTGTCAGCATCCATAATGGTCACTGAGCAGGGCAGCGAGACTCTTGTGATGGCTGGAATCAGGTTTTCCAAAAGACTTGCACCGATGCCACCGGCTCCGACGACAAGCAGTTTTTTTACGGGGTGTTGGGTATTCATGAGAAATGAACCCCGTTACGCTTTATGAAGAAATCATCATCGAACTAACATTTGCTCCAACGCGGCGATTTGCTGTTGTTCCTGCCCATACTTGGACGCAACGATTGAAAAAGGGAAGCGCTCACGATAAGTTATGAGCGGAAAGACTGCTATGATAACAGGCCTCACAGGACAAGACGGGTCTTATTTGGCTGAATTGCTTCTTGACAAAGGATACACGGTTCATGGTTTGGTTCGTCGTGTATCTCAACCCACATCTGGACGAAGCCTCATCAATCACTTGATGGAGCACAAAAACTTTCATCTCTTGAACGGAGATCTAGCCGACCAGAATTCCATTGACAATGCGGTTGCTCAAACACAACCCGATGAATTCTACAACCTCGGGGCTATGTCATTTGTCCCAGAGTCATGGCGTTCTCCAATGATGACCGCTGACATCACTGGCCTTGGTGCTCTACGCTGTCTTGAAGCAATCCGAAAGCATGCACCAAATTGCCGCTTTTATCAAGCCGGTTCTTCTGAACAATACGGTAAAGTCCGTGATGTTCCCCAAACAGAATCGACTCCGTTCCATCCTCGTTCTCCGTATGGATGTGCCAAGGTCTTTGCTTTTGAGATCACTCGGAACTACCGTGAATCATACGATATGTTCGCTTGTACTGGAATCCTCTTCAATCACGAAAGTCCACGACGTGGACTGGAATTTGTGACACGTAAAGTGACCATGACAGCAGCCCGAATCGCTCAAGGCTTTGATGAATGCCTCTGGATAGGGAACGTTGATGCAAAGCGTGACTGGGGATTCGCTGGCGACTATGTTGAGATGCAATGGCGGATGCTTCAACAAGATAAGCCAGGCGATTATGTCGTTGCCACCGGACGAACACATAGCGTTCGCGATATGATTACTCTTGCCTTTTCACATGTTGGGATGAATTTGACATGGTCCGGAGAAGGTGTTGATACCATTGCTACTGACCAAGAAGGCAATGTTCGTGTTCGTACCAATCCCAAGTTCTTCCGCCCGGCTGAAGTTGATTTGTTGATTGGGGACCCTTCCCTTGCCGAAAAAGAACTTGGCTGGGTTCCGGGTACATCCTTTGAAGAATTGGTTCAGATGATGGTTGATTCAGATATGACCATCGTCAAAGAAGCAGTTGCTGGTGGATACGCACCACCTATTCCACCAGAGTGAGTGAAGAACGGTCTGTTCGTTGTAAATAACTGGATTTGCAAATTTTAGTCGTTTACACCTTATGTCTTGACACGGCTTTGTTCACGAATGAGCAATTGATGTAGAATGCCCTAGATTGTTACTTTGCCATTAAAAATATTATAACTCGTTTGAAACATCATATTTCATGGCGGAAGGTCTTGACTTACTGGATGACATCGGATTGATTCTCAGTATCTTTATTCTTCTCTTCATTTCCTACTTTCACCTTCGTGCTCTTGACGACAAACGAACATGGGATAGAAAAGTGGGGGCTGCTTTGGTAATTTGGCTTTTATTATACTTCATTCTTCGTCGTTTACAGGAACTCGTTCCTACAGTAGGAATCAATGATCCCGATGTGAGTGGTTTGATTGTTGAACTTTCAGCTTATTCATCATCAATGAATTTCTATTATATTCATCTCTTTTTGATGCTCTTAGTTCCGATTCCATTCCTAAGAAATGGGTGGCAGATAGGTGCTGTTGGTTTCTTGGTGGTTTTGTTTACCTTCATTGACCGTTCAGCGGTTGCTGCAGATGCAGATCCGTTTTACAACTCAATGCTGGCTGTTTGTATGATTTTAGCGGCTTGTTTAGTATGTTTCAGCGTCGGTTTGAGATTTCTCATCTTCCCTCCCTCCCTTGAAGACAAGAGCGAAGGAGCGCTGGCTCTACGCCGTTCCGGATACTTCGCCTTGGGAACAATTGCTGTAGTCATGGACAATATGATCTTCCGGTCGATTGGATTTCTTGACGGGTCAGGTAATGCTTGGTGGACCTTTCCAACCGTCAACTATTCTGCAGCATCGTCTGGATACAATTACGCCATGGTGACCTTGGCTGAAATGACTTTTGTCTTGGGGGTGTTTTCGTTCATGATGCTATCGTTTGCAGTGGGCTGCATTTACCACCTCGTTCAATGCTTTAGGGGAAAACACCCACTCAGTCTTGCAACCGTTTTTTCAGGATACATACTCTTCATTTGGGCCTTGATCATTTTCCGCCATTGGGCGTATGTAAGTGGCTATGCAACCTGGGATATGTCAGAAAACCCGCAAGATGCAAATGCAGAAATTATTACTGCCCTCAGTGATGGGTTCAGTTTCCACCTGATCTACCCGACCATTGCTCTATTGCATGCTGTGAAGTTTGGCCTCATAACAATCGAGTCGGAGCGCGACCGAAAGATTCTCCGCGTTGTTTCTCTCGGTGTGATGGTGGCGATTACCGCAGTATTCACAACGTTGCTGGAAGTCATCATTCCGGTTCCAGATATCGTTCTCGCCGTTCTCTGTGGTCTTGTTCTTGCAACGGGATGGGAGCGTCATCTCATCGATGCATTGGAGCCCGATGAGGAGATGAAAACCGTCTCGTGGGCTTGGCCGGGTAATGAGCGTAGCATGATTTGGGGTGTGAATCTTATGATTGGAATTCCCTTTGCCATCAAACTTCTCGCAGGGGTGGTTTGGTGATGCGTACCGAGAAAGAACTCACAGGTCTCAAAAAGGACGAATTAGTTGTCATTGCCAAAGAATATGACCTGCCCTCCTCGGGGACGAAAGAGGAGATTGCAAAACGTATTGTAATTCATCAAATGGAACGCTACGAACAAGAAACAGAACGCTTGGAAGGTGTGTTGTATCATAACCCTGAGGAAGGTGAGGGGCTTTTGGTGACGTCACAAGCGATGAACGATGACAATACAAAACCGAATTCAATTGTTGTTGGAGGAAATGATCCGACTGCTAGTGAAACCAATCCAAGGGCAGCGAACGGTGAAGAATCCGTCTCAAATCATGTTGTGTTCAAAGAACTTCCCTCACGAACCTTCGTTGCAGGAGGCTATGAGTTCAAACCTTATCTTGCAACGCTTGCAGTTGTTTTCATCATGATGTTTGGCTATGGCTTCCAGGATTACTACGGAAGTAATTTCTCTTACCCGGGAGACGATAAAGCCACTGTTGACTGCATCCGAGTGTCATATTATGAAGATGGGAATGGTAACGATTCAGGGTATGACCCTACGAGTCAAGCAAATCTTGATTGTGCAGAACGACTGAACATCTCTCCAAATTGGTGGCAGGAAGATATGGACGCTTGGGTCCAAAGTCTCCTTAATTCAGCTACTTCGGACGGCAATCACTCCGGGTTCGTATGGACCCAGCCTGGAATTGATACAATGGCGTATCTTGGCGCAACGACCTTTAACACAAACATGAGTGTTTTTGGAGACCCTCTCGCAGGAGACGAGTTCACTGAGCAGCATCTTGCAATTTGGAACGGCTTTGGAGCAACATTCCCTGGCGGTGGGAACGATTCCATCGAAAGTTTGCTCCAAGGGGGAAACAGTCCCTTCTCAATTTACATGCCTGCAGGAATCGTAGACCACAGACCTACAGGTTATTTGTGGACTCAATCTGGAATTGACACCATGGCTTACCTGGGTGCTACCACGTTCAATACGAACATGAGTGTCTTTGGCGACCCTGTCGCAGGTGATGTATTTACTGAGCAACACCTTGCTGTTTGGAACGGATTTGGTGGGATGTTCCCAGGTGGAGGAAACGACAGTATTGCAGATTTGCTCCCAGGCGGGGCAAGTCCCTTTGCCGTTTACATGCCGACAGGAATTGTTGAAGATGCCCCAACAGGGTATCTTTGGAGCCACCCTGGGGTCCCCACAATGAGCTATCTTGGTTCTTCCACATTCGGGGCCAACATGAGCGTTTACGGTGATCCAGTCCCAGGGGACGTCTTTACTGAAGCCCACCTAGCTGTTTGGAACGGCTTTACGCTCGCCCTTGGAGGAGGAAACGACAGCATTGCGAGTTTGCTCCCCGGCGGAAACAGCCCGTTTTCGATTTACATGCCCAGTGGAATTGTCATCACGCAAGTGGAATGGGACAATCAAACGCCATCGGTGAGCAATGTCACTCTCTCTGTAAACAATTCAACCACGCCTTCGGTGTATTCGCTCAACTATGTGTTTTATGACGGACAAAACGGTACTGATAATTCAACCGTTGAATGGTTTGTCAACGGGACCTATGTAGCCAATACAACCACGTACACGGCCAACCTCGCCAACGGTTCTACCATTATGTGCATCGTGACACCATACGACGATATGTACTGGGGTGTTCCCGTAGAATCTAACACTCTGTTGATTGCGGTTGAAAACCAATCGTGATGGCCTCCAACTTCCCGAAAATGAAGTGGAGTCTTTTTAGGAGTCCGAGATAAGTTCTCATTATGGCACAGTCTTGGAGGTTTGATGGCTTCCCCGGGCGCGTGCTTTGGGTTGATTTGACCAAAGGAACTTGCGAAGAGCGAATCATTCCATACGAATGGTGTCTTTCGTCGATGGGAGGTAAGGCACTTGCCACCAAACTGCTTGTTGAATGGGATACAACGGACTATGATTCAGCGACAAAACAGATTCATCCCGTAACTGGAAAAATGGATGCTGCATCCCACCCGACGACCCCACTTTTGTTCATGACGGGCCCCTATCAAGCATCCAAGATTGGTTCCTCAGGACGCGCTGTCGTCGTCACTCGTTCTCCCTTAACCGAGTGTTATATCGACACATACATCGGAGGCAACATTGGTCATGACCTGCGAAAAGCCGGATGGGATGGTCTCTTTATCACGGGTGCAAGCGAACGCTGGGTCCGCCTTGAAATCAACGACGAGCAAGCCGAACTCCACGATGCAGAACCGTTGCTCGGATGTTCCACTTGGGAAGTTGAGCAACACCTCGATGAACTCGGAGAATGTCTTTCCATCGGTCCTGCTGGTGAAAACGGAATTCGGATTGCATCCCCTTTGACCGCTGGAAGACGAGCGGCAGGGCGCGGAGGTACCGGTGCTTCGTTTGGGTTCAAACGTCTCAAAGCGGTTACTGTCAAAGCAAGTTCTGAATCGTCGTCTATGGTCCGGTATTCAAACGATTTTTCTCTTGGCGACGCTGTCAAAAAGCAGCGTAGTGAAATGGGTTTGCGCAGGAAGTCAGGTGACCCATTCTACAGTTTTGGAACAAGTCGCGGTCCACTTTATGCTGCTCAGAACGGACGAATGCCAACCGCAAATTACGCATCAACAGACGCACAAATGCCCGACCTCTCTACGCTCAAAGCAGGAGGCGGCAAAGGTGGTCAAACAGCAGAGGCAGTTCGAAAGGGAGCAACTCCAGTTCCAATTCAAACCAAACTATCAACTCATGAACTTTCAGGCGAACACTGGCATGAATCCTTGCCCAACGCCAAACAATCAGGTTGCTGTGCCCCATGTCCTATTGCTTGTGAGGCTGCTGACCGTCCGGTCATTGATGGGAAGAAATTCCGTGGCCGACCGGTTCACATGAATCGTGTTGACCGACCCGAATACGAAACCTTGGCGATGTTGGGGTCCAATCTCGGCATCGGCTCAAGTCTCGATGTGATGGATGGAAACGATGCGTGCAACCGGCTGGGTATGGATACCATTTCCTCTGGTGCTGCGCTCTCATTTGTATGCGAGGCAACAGAACGAGGATGGCTCCATGAATCCTGGGCTGACCATTTTCATGCACCGTTTGATTTTGGTTCCTTCAAAGAGGGAGATGTAGTTCCGTGGAAGTTTGGTATTCCTGAATTACCGCCCTTAGCACTACATCTCTTGGCCCATGCAACTCCGGGGGACGGAACGCTCTTCGGCACACTTACTGCGGGTGCAGTCGGCATGAGTGAGTGGATTGAGAACGAAACCGGACATCCAACCACTCGCCTAACTGCTCACTGTAAGGGCCTTGATTTACCGGCGTGGGACCCACGCGGAAAGCGTGGAAATGCCATGGCCTACATGACATCCAACGTCGGGGCTAATCACATGCGTGCGAATTACAAGGACCCAACAGGTCTTCCGAATCGCTCTGCGGTAGATCTCATGGGTGAACTTGTCATCAGCCAGCATAGCATTGTGATTCGTGATTCCATGATTCTGTGTGCGTTTGCAAAAGGTGCTACACCCGACCACATCATGCTTGATGCATGGAATGCAATTACCGGTGAGGGTTGTGAATGGAGCGACCTCATGGAACGGGCTCAAGTTCAGTGGGACACTGCTCGTCAATGGAATGTGGACCATTGGCTGCGGCAAGGTAAAGATGCAAAACAAGAAGACCTGCTTTCA
>JABJFP010000171.1 GCA_018662715.1 Methanobacteriota archaeon
GGGGGAAACGCCAGATGTTTCCTGTTCCAATTGCTGCACCAATTGATGCAAAGATAAGGCCCATACGGCCGTTAAACTGGTCTGAATCTGACATGATATCACCTCAGTTGAGTTCTCCATCATCAACGGTTGAGCGTAATTCTGCTTCGAGAACCTCATCCTCTTCTGGGTTAAGCATGATGCGTAGCGAAACCGCTAGACCACCCCAAACAAATGTACCAACAACGGTAAACATGAACATGGCGCCAAAGAAACTGCCAAAGGCAGCGCGATAGGTGATTTGCATGGTGTAGTATTCACCGTTCGCAGGATATTGATAGAAATCTGCACCGCTGAGCGTTGAAACCATGGCCTTGTAATGCAACTCACCGGTTGTCGACTCAGAAACAGGGATCATGGCTCGCAGCAGGGTTCCGTTACCGTTTCCTGTTGTACATGCTTCATCCACGCGCTTGACCGAGGCAGTGGTCCATTCCGTAGTCGACCATTCGCGAGGACCGTAGTCGCTTTGCAGGCGACTTGGTTTGACCATACGCCATTTGACCTCGCTGTTCTCCTGGCTGTAAGGGAAGAGGTTGTTAATACAAATGTCAATCGGAACATCGCCTTCTTCTGGAATGGAGAGCATGGTCGGCTGCAACAGGTAATTCTGTTGTGAAATGTTGGCGATGGCCAAATCCGCTCGTTCCTTTGGATTGTCTGCAATTTCAATCATGTACATGCCCATGCCGACGTTGCGCAGGAGAATGTCGTCGATGTTCTCAGGGCGCTCGTGGAAAGCATTTCCGATTTCCATGGTGTAGCAGTAAGAATTGAACAAACCGTAGTGCCAGTCACAGAAGTCGCCACTGGTTGGGTAGAGGCCAGATGATTGCATGTTTTCGTAATTTGACATGGTCGCCATGACATCTCCGTGATACTTGAGTTGCTCTTGGTCGGGGTTGTCGCAGTTTTGACAGTGGCCCCACGGGTAGAGGATCAGTTCAGAGAATGAATGCCAGGTAAGCGTGACTGGGAAATCCGACCCGCCGTTGTTGTTATCGTCGTTCATCTCGGTCATGTCTTGGATGAACTTGGTTTCTGGCTCGCTGTTACCACCAAGCCAGTCCTCGTCAACCAGGCCGTCGCTGTCATCGTCCTTTCCGTCAACGCCGTCCTCATTGAGGCGACCGTCGTTGTCTTGGTCAACCGTGTCAACCGGGCCGTTGTAGACGTCGTTGTTTTGACCTGCGTAGCAGGCTCCTGGAATCAGTGGTCCAGTGGCGCCCAACGGAGCGCCCCATTCAAACTGATAATTTCGGTTCAAGTCTACACCGTCACATCCCTCATCGACTTGTTCATCCAAATCAGGCAAAGGAGTGATTCCAGTCACGGTGTTGTCTCTAAGGTTCTTTCTCCATCCGCTGGTTGCGCAGTTCTCCCACGCAGTTTCACCGCAGTAGACTTCTCGATCGTAGCGGTTTCCATCGACATTGAGCATCGGTACGATGTAGATTTCACGGTTGTTGACCAAGTCATGAAGCGTCTGCTCGGAGAAATCTTCGTCAACACCAAGGTCTCCAGGTCCGCACTTGATTCCATCACCATCGCTGTCTTGAACGTCTTCGTCCAAAGCGAGACAGTCGCCATCATCGTCCAGAATTCCGTCGCCGTTGCTGTCGCCCCATGGGTCTTCATCGACTTTTCCGTCACCGTCGTTATCGTATCCGATGTTGTCATAGGACCAGATGAGTGTCTCGATCATGAACATTGGAACTTCGTATGACATCCACTCGCGAGCGTGATGGTTTCCAACAACGAGAACGTCTTCACGGTCTTCGTAATTTCCTGCATCTCCATTGAACTCGTTGTAGTCGCCGTCTTGTACGCCGAGGGTGATTTTCATCCATGGTGAAGCATGGCCGTAATACCAGCCTTTGTAGGTATCCTCGGTTGTTTGCTGCCCTCTTGCGTTCATTCCTCCGTTTAGCCCTTCATGGAACGAGGCGATTTCAGGGTTGTCTTCTGCAAGACGAAGCATACGTGTTCGCATGGATTCATAGGTGTGGTATTCTTTGAATTGGATGGCATCGTCGCCACCCCAAGGAAATTCATAAGCGACGTATTCGCTTGACCACGTGCTCTCCGGAGTTGATTCAATCCCTGTTTCAGCAACGGCAATACTCCCTGCAACGGGGCTCGCCAATGAAAGAAGAAGTGGTAGGCATATCAAGAACCCCAATGAAGGACGTGGCGCTGCGAGATGAGATGTTTTGGTCGCGGTCGGCATCATGCTATCACTCCCTCCAAACCGCTTGACTTCTTGAAGGAATCGTGCCTTTGGGGGGGAGTTTTTGGGCTGAGAAATTCACATTTGTCGGGTACATCAAGAGAAAAGCACAACCCATAGGACCATGTGGCCCCGTTATGGAAGACCTATGGACGCCCGCAGCTGAATCCACTCTTCGCGATGAATTTCTCGGATTTACCACCTATACCATAGCCCTCATTTTCGGCATCATAGTCGGCATTTTCATCGTCAGGAGATTGACCATGCGCTTTGCTCCAACCGTCCTAAGAACCATGATTCGCTCCGAGGCCATCAAGGGTAAAACCGTCCAAGATTCAGACAAGGCCCTTGGGACCGCTGTAGGCGTTGGATTGGCCATGGTTGTCTTCAATATCATGATCAAGGACATGGAACGAGTAGGCTCTCCTATTTTGATGCCCTCTGTAGCCGTTAGTTTCCTCCCAGGAATTCTTCAATTCGTTGTTGCAATAGCCTTGGTCGTATGGGCCTTTAGACTGGTTAACATCGTTCAAGATGTTGTTGCACTCTTCGATAACGATGATGTTCTTGACGGCACTGAGAAGACGCTCATTTCTGCCGTACAAAGCACGCTTCGTTTCATCATCATCTTCGTTGGTTCGGTATTCGTAGCCGACTCAATGGGCTTCGACCTCACCTCACTCATCGCAGGATTGGGGATCTCCGGTCTTGCATTAGCCCTTGCTGCAAAGGATTCTATCTCCAATTTCTTTGGAGCGATTACCGTGCTGCTCGACCGCCCGTTCAAGGTTGGGGACTGGATTGTTGTTGGAAGTGCAGAAGGAGAAGTCATTGAAATCAATCTCCGAACGACCATGATTCGTACTTCAGCAGATACCGTCATCACGATGCCCAACGCAAACCTGGTCAATACACCCGTTGAGAACTGGGGCAAGCGCCGATGGCGCCGATGGCAGACGAAACTCCACCTTGACATCAATGCGGACGGTGACGCCGTAGCAAGCTTTTGTGACCGCGTCATGGACGACATCAAAGAGAATCCAAAAACACTCAAAGAAGATTCTTCTTTCTGTCAAGTCAGCATGCTCTCAGCCACATCATTGGACGTTGACCTCAACCTCTACTGGGATGTAGCCGGCGGCGTAGAAGAGCGCGAAGAACGTGCGAAATTCATCATCCGACTCAAGAACATTGCAGATGACTTGGGCATTGACTTTTACGACGGTCGTGTCCGTCAACAGCGCTGAATCAATACGGTTCGGGAATGTTGCGGTCGGTGTAGGTGTGCAATCCTACCGCTAAAAACAGGAACGCACTGGTCAATACAATCCGGCCAATTCCTATCGAAGAAGCGGTAAATGGTCCACCCGCAAAGAGGATTGTACCAAGTGAAATCAAGAGCAACATCAATGAAGATTTGGCCCCCAAATTTGTCATTCGTAGCACCCCTAATTTTGCTTGGATTCGGGAGACATCGTTGAGCCAACCCATGCACATGGATTCCGCTTCAGGTTGCTGGAAGGCTCTGGCTCTGGCCAACTCAAGTAGAATTGCCTCGTACCTCCAAATCCAAACACCACCCTTGAGATTACGAAGAGAACGCCCGCCCCATGTTGGCGGAGTTTTTGCCTCCCAGCCCGCATAGAACGATACACGGGGGACGGACTCGCCAAACCCTCCACGAAGAGCAATGGTTTGTTCTAAATTCGCTAATGTTGCAAGGGCTGGCATGCGTTCGCTTTCGCACAAAAGAACGTCGACCAAGGGCCGTGGCTGAGGAATAAGCGTTACATCATCACCCCAAAGAATTCCATCAAGACTGATGTTAAACGCCGGAAGACCTTGAACGTGTTTCGTATGCGGTGCCCGCCATAATGTGGTTGTCTTCAACGTGCCTTCAATGGCTTTGAGGCGTGCGTTCCAACGCCATTCAGTATTCGGAGTTGCTTCCTGCTCAAAGGCTGAATGAACGCGGCCAATAGCACCTCCAAGAGCATGTAACTCGTTGCGGTTCTGAAGGTGTTGAGCCACTTCTTGCGGCGTGTGAATCTCGTGATAAGGAAACAAGCAAAGTTGGTCACCGTTCTCGTTTTGCAACCCGCCGATTGGAAGAATAACGTGTTCATCTTTGAGAATCTCGCCCCATGGCTTGTACCGAACAAGCGTGGAAACATCAGAACCGGTTTGCAGCGGATAGATGTGGACGATAAATTCCTCATCAAGGGCAACGATGATCTTGTTTTGCGTATGTGCTACAACGCGAACAGAATCCACGTTACTTGGCCAAACGCCCCAATGAGTTCCCGAGGGTTTCTCCCACCATGAAGCCTCCAAAGCCTCATTGTAATTCCAACCCCAAATCCGACCCCAGGGCGTCCTTATTCCAAGTTCAAGGGTTGAGGCGTCAAGAGCCTCAGCCGTCAAACCTGATGGATACCACGGTGGCGAACCATCGACTTCTGAGGATGGAACCGGTTTCTTGGACGTATGCGATTTGGGGGGTTCCACAGGAATCTCCCAAAACGGCTCATCTGCCATGCTACTCGCACCGCATTCTCCCCTTCAAAGATGATGTCAACGCCTTCAAGTCCGGAGGGGAGCAATCAAACACTGTATGCCCTCAGCAGAGAGAGGGGGCGAAGCATGGGTATCTCGGAACGTATGGGCGATGTGCTGGGCCACGCGGTTCAAGCAAAGTTGCTCAGAGAGGTTCTAGAGCACCCCCTCCAGGTCAACCACCTCGCCATCATCATGGACGGTAATCGTCGCTTTGCGTGGAAGAGCAAACTTGCTACGGGAATTGGCCATCGAATCGGCAAAGAAAAATTAGAACGCGTATTGGACTGGGTCTTGGAACTCAAGATTCCATGGTTCACCGTTTACGCCCTCTCAACTGAAAACCTCAACCGGCCACCTGAAGAATTGGAAATTCTGTTCAAACTCTATGCAGAAGGGCTCCGTGATATTGCAGACGACCCCCGAATTCACGAGAACAACGTCCGAGTTCATATCATCGGACGAAGGGAACTTCTCCCAGAAAATGTCATTGAGGCCATTGATTACGCCGAATCAAAGACCGAGGGTTACGACGATTACGTCTTCACGGTCTGCTTGGCATATGGAAGCCGTGAAGAGATGATCACAGCCATCCAAACCATCGCCAAAGATTACGCTGCAGGCGATATTGAACTGGACGACATTGACCAAAAGGCCGTCTCCGACCGACTTTACACAGCTGATATGCCCGACCCGGACTTGGTCATCAGAACCAGCGGCGAGGAACGAATCTCGAACTTCTTGCTGTGGCAAATGGCCTATTCCGAGTTGTATTTCACCGATGTGTTCTGGCCTTCATTCCAGAAAAAGGACTTGCTCAAAGCCATCCGAACCTATCAAGAGCGCGGACGACGGTACGGTGAGTAACATGACCACATGCGATGAGTGCAAC
>JABJFP010000172.1 GCA_018662715.1 Methanobacteriota archaeon
ATGGACGATGATGTTGCTGAAATTTTTGAAGAAATTGAGTTCAAGCGTCGTCAAAGCGAGCGTAATGAATTGAAATCGGCTTTGAAAGACATCAAAAAATTAGTTGATGATGATTTAGAATTTTAATCAACACTCTTCTCTAAACGGCTCTCGGACAAGTCCGGGAAGATTGAGATTGTAACTTACTCGCTGTGTACCTTTGCCTTTGGATTTCTTACCGATAATCTCAATGTGACCTATTTCCTTGAGGTTGGAAACATGCGTTCCTGCACATGGGCACATGTCGACCCGTTCACCGATTTGAACAACCCGTAAATCGCTTACAAACGCCGGTAGAAGGTCCATATTTGTCCGTTCTGGAGGCATGATTGCGTTGATTTCCTTGCGGGTCATGATCGAATCTGTGACTTCAAGACCCTCGTCAATTTTATCATTGACTGCCTGGGTCATGGTACCCAACATGACTTCATCAAACGAAATGGGATTGAAATCGATTCTGGAACGGTCGGCATGGATTTGATTCCCAACCGTGCGGGCTCCGTTGAATAATTCATACACCAAACCACTAACGAGATGTTGGGCTGTATGCATTCGCATGTGGGCATATCGGCTTTCCCAATCGATGGACCCATGGACTTCATCCCCTACGCTCAATTGGTGACCTTCACCAACTGTATGTTCGACGTCTGTCCGACCACGAACTTCAGTTACTGAGACCAATCCATTTGGCCCGCTAAGCGTACCTGTATCCCAATGCTGCCCGCCACCAAGCGGATAGAAAAGAGTCCGGTCCAGGATTACGGACGTTTCGGTTATATCAACGACATTTGCATGAAATTTTTGAAAATATCCCGCTTCAATGCTTTCGAGATACAACTTCTCGGTAGACATGCCCATCCCTAAGGTCGGTCATTGAAGAGATTAACCTTCAATGGGTTGAAGGAAGTCTTCAATCTTGTTAGCATTGCCTTCTTCGGTTGCATCAATGACGATTGAAGGTGTCTTCCAGGCTGTATGAAGAGCAACTGTTGAGCGCCATAGGGCTCGGATAAATCCGACCTCTTCATATTCCCACCCCCGTTCTTCAGCATACTCTTTGACAAGAGGTGATGCCTTTGGTAGGTTAAAGTGGGAAAGGGCGGGAAGGAGATGGTGTTCAATTTGGTAATCAAGGCCAACAAAGAAAAACGAACCGATCGGTCCAAACTTAATCCGGCGGGCTGTTTCAATCTGTAGCCGCCAGTTTTGGTCGTATTCGGTGATGACGGGTCGACCTGCGTGGCCAACGATGAAAATTGCTGTGAGGCAGGTACCGACCAATCCCCATAGAAGAATGTAGAAGCCAAACGTTGCCTGCCAGGAAAGGCCAAAGGCGATAGGAAGGACCAACCAGAATACGAAGTGGAGGATGATGAGTGAAGTATCGAGAAGCCAAATTTTGGTAATGCGCTTCTTCTTCTTTGATTTGAAGGGTTTTGTAGCAATGTACTTCAGGCCGTCAATTCGCATCAAGTGTCCAACAAGAAGAGAAATTGGCCAAAAGGTCCACCCTTGCAAATACCGTTGGAAGAAACGGCGCACTGGGCCGCTGGTTTTGTATTCTTCTTCGCTGAAGGTAAACGGCCACGAATGAATATCAGGATCTTTGTTGATGACGTTTGGGTGTGCATGGTGCTTTACATTGTGCTTTTCACGCCAATATTCCATAGAGAGGCCGGCAAAAAGTGGGAAAACAATTGCTGCAAGTGATGTATTTCCTGCTTTGGATTGACATGCAGAAGAGTGAACTCCTTCGTGACCTGTCATGGCGAGTGTTGTTGAAAACAGTGCGGTAATAGGAATGAGTAGAAGACCAAATTTGAGTGGGAGGTAGATGTGGGCGCTGTACAAAACACCAACGGCGAGAAGGAGCATGACGACCTTGAACCATGATTTTGCTGTTGGTTTAACGAGTAGATTTTTGTCTTGAAGTTTCTTTCTCAAATCTGCCATTGGATGTGCTGCCATGATGAGTTCCCCCCTAAGACGTCGGACGTCTTCAAATCTACGGGCCGCGTCCTTACCATTTGAAAGTGGTGTTGGGAACTACACCTTTTTTGCAATTATAGTGAATTTTTGTAAAAATTCGGTTGTCTTTTGATACATTGCATCAAAAGAAATCATTGATTTGTCCTTTGGTAATGAAATTCTAATTTCTTCAATATATCCTTCTTCAGGAGTCCAGTAGTTCTCGGTATTCCACCAAAGTTCTGTCAAGTTATCACTTCGGGGAAGAATCAGTTCGGGAACGAGAGGAGTCGTTTTGGGTAGATGATGGTTACTAAGAATTCCACCAAACCACGGAATTGATTCTTCAAAGGGATATTGTGTTGTATGGTTCTGATGAAGTGTATGGTTCAGACGCCCAGGTTTTTGATGGGGAGTTTGAGCGTCAATAAGGTGGTTAAAAGTGAACGTTGAGGGTTGTGAGGTTTCGTTCGAGGATGTTTCAACAACGATGTATTCTCCATCCTCAGTAGTTTGTTGAATTCGTGTTCGAGTCCGAAGAGACACCCCACGCTGAGCTGCGATGATGGTGAGATGTTTCATGAGCCATTCCCAACGCATTCCCCAGCCGTCTTTACACTGTTTAAGCATGAGAAATGAACGTTGTTCTCCTGTTAGGAAGGTATTGAGCAAGTCCGGATTTACAATGTAACCTGGATGCCATGCTGGTGTTCCGATTTCCGCATCGAGTTCAAAAACTGTAATTTCATGCTCTGATGCAAGTTGAATTGAAAGAAGAATTCCCTGAAGACTACCGCCTATGATTCCAATCTTCATGTTAATCAGCCACAGGTTTGAGCTCTAAAGCAAATACGGGACACGATGGGATACAAAGTTGACAATGTGTACAATTTGGTTCATCAACGTAGATCATGCGATGTTCGAGGGTGAGGACGTTCACCGGACATAGTGCGATACATGCACCGCACCCGAAACACCGATCCTCACGGACGATGAATTCCTTGTCTGGCTCTCGTCCCATGACCCATGGAAGGAACGGTAATTCAAGGACTCTTCGCACTCCAATGGTTCTTGGAATGAGAAATCTATGGTGAAAAGGAGTCAACGTACGTACACCCCCCCATTTCCACTGGAAGAGTTTTCATTCTCATCCCGAATACGAAGAAAGAGAAGACAGAAATCGAATACGAAGAAAACCCGTTGTAATTGAGCGCGAGAAGTTAATCAACATAGTGGTAAAAAGGAATGGAAAAAATATGATTACCAAGAAGAAATATGCTCCAGTGGAAACTGAGGGGTGTCTACCCACACCTTCTTCAAAAATGACCTCAACCCGTAACCATGGTCTTCTATTCTGCTGGGCGAACATCAACATATCCTGAAGAACCACCGAAGGAAGGATTCCGATTCCATTATCTCGGTGGAGGAGATGAAGTTGGTAACGTTGGAATCGTTATGGAAGATCCTGATGGAGTTCGTTTGCTGCTCGATTATGGTCTGGCTCCAACATCGCCACCGCGTTATCCATCTGAGGCGCCGTTGGTTCATGATGCAGTCATCACACATTCCCACATTGACCATCTTGGTATGGCTCCGTGGCTATGCGCAAATCACCAGACCCGTCTTCACGGAACTCCATTAACCGCACATATATCTGATATGATGTGGAGAGATTGTTACAAGGTGAGTTCCATAGAACGGTATCCACTTGCATGGGATAAGCGAGATATTGATACAGCTCTTGCTTCCTGGCACACACATGAATTCGACCAGCCTTGGACCCATCACTCATGGACGCTTACCCTACGAAGAGCAGGACATATTCCGGGTGCGGCCATGCTTGAAATTGAGACACCAAACCATCGGGTTTTACTCACTGGTGATTTTGATACCCGTGATTCCCCACTTGTGAAAGGTGCGGAACCAATTAAAACAGATATTTTGTTTGTTGAAGGAACGTATGGTGGGCGAGATCACCCCGAAACGGACGTAGAAGTTGAGCGGTTCATTACCTCGGTTGCAGAAGTCGTAAAACGAGGAGGAACGGTTCTCATCCCTGCCTTTGCAAATGGACGAACTCAGGATGTAGTCATGCTCCTCCACCGTCATCTCCCTCATCTCGATGTTCATGTTGATGGTATGGGAAAACGTGTTGCTAAAATTCATCTTGAACACGGCGGTTTCCTCCGAGATTCAAATGAATTAGAACGCGCCTGGAGATGGGTAAAGCGTGTGGGAAGCAAATCGGATAAAAAGAAAGCATTGAACGGTAATGTCATCGTTACTACATCCGGTATGCTCTCTGGCGGCCCTGCTCTTTGGTACCTCAATCGCCTACGCGAGGATCGTAGAAATGCAATATTCTTCACTGGATATCAAGCAAAGGATACCGGCGGACGTTCACTTATGGATACAGGACGTCTCGAGATATACGGAAGGCCAGCTGAAATAGACCTTGAATGGAAACAATTCTCGTTTTCTACCCATGCCGGGCATAAAGAAATTCTTGATTTCGCAAAAGCATGCGAAGCAAAACACGTAGTCGTCTACCATACGGACCCAAATCATGCTCGTCCTCCTCTTGTTGAAGCATTGGAAGCACAAGGCCATACCGTTCATGAGCCAGTAAACGGAGTTTCAGGCCATATTTTGTGAAGAATTAAGCCGAAGTCATTGAATACATCAACACCTAGCGCTACACGATACCCATGGCGGCAAAGACACCACCAGGAAAAAAGAAAGGCAAGCGGAAGCGCAAGATGCGTCTTTCACTCAAGCAGAAGAAACTGAATGCTTCCTCGGACAAGTATTCGGATTCCCTCGGATGGTCCCAAGATGTTGGTCGTACGTTAAACGAACCAACAGCACCCAAGGCCCCCGAAACGCTCAAAGTTCAGTGTGAATCATGTGGTTCAATGCTCAAAATTCCAAAGCCAAAACGGTCGAAATACAGCGTGACCTGCAGCTACCCGGAATGTGGCAACGTCATGAAGTTCGATTGAGATGAAGCAAGGCCCAGTATTCCTCGCATTGCTTTTTCTCACTTCATTTTACTCAGGCTGTTTATCGTTTGATAACGATGAAAGTATGACCGTTCGGCTTGCTACAACAACATCAATGCGGGATTCAGGATTACTCGATCTTCTCATTGATGATT
This sequence comes from Methanobacteriota archaeon, assembly GCA_018662715.1. GTDB lineage: Archaea > Thermoplasmatota > Poseidoniia > Poseidoniales > Poseidoniaceae > Poseidonia. Next base: position 5,165 of record JABJFP010000172.1, read on the forward strand.
TCCAGAAAACATCTCCGTATACAGTAGAATACGTTGCGGTTGGAACGGGAGCAGCTCTTGTTCTTGGAGAAAATAAGGACGTTGACGCCCTCATTGTACACGCCCCAGAGCAAGAATTAGAATTTGTTGAAAATGGGTTTGGTGATGATTCAAGTGCGATTGCTTGGAATCGTTTTGTTCTTCTCGCACCGACAGGCTACAATTCATCTATTTTTGATGCCTTTGAGTCCATCTATGAAGATGAAAGTTGCTTTATTTCACGGGGAGATTTTTCAGGAACACACCATAAGGAACAGAGTATTTGGAGGTCATTGAATCAGACAAATGACGTACCCATGGTCGAAGATGCAGACGGCTATCATCCAGAAGGAGATTGGTATTACTCAATCGGTCAAGGCATGGGTGCAGCGATTAACATGGCCGATGAAAAATCTTGTTCCACACTTTCAGACCGTGGTACTGCTCTAAATTTTGCTCAGCAGACTTCACTCCAACGAACAGATTTCTCCGATGAAATTTTATTCAATCCCTATTCATTTATTTTTGTGTCAGACATGGAGCGCCAAGGAGCAGAAGCGTTTCTTAATTTCCTTCTAAATGATGGGCAGCAACGTATTGAAGACTATACCATCAACGATGA